>CAZRPQ010000049.1:0-10063 GCA_964601725.1 uncultured Salinivenus sp.
CCAGCGCTCCGCTCGGAATGACGATTTTTAAAGTTGTTTTGCTGGCCTACTTAGCACTACCGATGCGTGAGGAAGTGTGTGCGGAAGTCCCGAATCCCGTCGCATGCGCGCCAGGGAAATTCAGAACGGATCCCATCTTTGCTCCGGCGAGGCCGATTTAAGGACCTTTGCACAGCTCAGTAATTGCGAGCTTTCGATGCGCAGTTCTACTCGCATGTGGCATTAGACCGAAAAGCCTCGCTCCCGGTACTGCTCCAGCTTGTTGCGGATGGTTCGCGCACTGATCCCCAGTTTCTCGGCGGCCTGCTTCTGGCTCACCTCCTCCTCCGCCAGCGTATTCAGAATCAACTTGCGCTCCATCTCGTCGATGGTGGGGGGGGTGTCCTCCCCTACGAACTCGCCGATCAGCTCGTCGGGCTGGCCGGAACCATGCTGTCCATTTGAGCCCTGGCCCGAGAAGAAGTGATCGAGCACGTCGTTCTTCGCTATGCACTCCCGATCTCCGGCCATGACGACGCCCCGGTGAATCATGTTTTCCAGCTCGCGAACGTTGCCGGGCCAGCTGTAGGTTTGGAAGTACTGAAGGAGATCCGGCGCGATGGTTTTTCGGGGAAGGTTGTACTGGGCGGCATATTTTTCCACAAAATGTTCCGCCAGAAGGGGGATGTCAGACAGTCGCCCGCGGAGCGGGGGAATGTGCAGGGGAAACACCGCCAGGCGGTGGTATAGATCCTCCCGGAATGTGCCGTTCTGCACCTCCTCCCGGAGTTCGCGATTGCTCGTGGCAATTACGCGGACGTCCACGGATACTTTGTCGGAGCAGCCGACCTTCTGAAACTCCTGCGTCTGCAGAACGCGCAGGAGCTTTGCCTGCACCGAGGGCGTAATCTCGGTAATCTCGTCGAGCAGCAGCGTGCCCCCGTCGGCCTTCTCGAAGGCGCCCACCATGTCGTCGACGGCCCCGGTAAACGCCCCTTCCACGTGCCCGAACAGGTGGCTTTCGACGAGGTCACTGGGGAGGGCGGCACAGTTGACCGGCACGTAGGGCTGGTCGGCCCGGTTGCTCTTCTCATGGACGAGACGGGAAAGAATTTCCTTTCCGGTGCCGCTCTCGCCCTGTACGAAGACGGGGGCCTGGCTGCCCGCGATGCGATCCACCATCCCTCGCAGGTCCTGCACGCTCTGGTGCTCCCCCACAAACGTGACCGCATCGGAGCGGCACTCGCCGTTCTCCGAAGGCGCGTGCCCGTTGGGCGACGCGTCGTTGAGGGGCCCCTTCGAGGTGCCGTTCGGGGCGGCAGACGCAGGGGAGCCGCCGGTCGCTTCTGCGTGGCCATTTTCTGCGTGGCCATTTGTCATCGCGGCGTCCTGCGGAGCCGTCTTCGCCTCCAGAACGGTTTTCACGCGCTCCACGAGCTCGTCGGTCGAAAAGGGCTTCGGGATGAAGTCGACGGCCCCCTCGCGCATGGCCCGCACGGCCTGCTGGACGTTGTTCTGGGTCGAGAGCAAGACGACGCTCACCTGCGGATGGTCCTCAGTGATGCGCTCAAGCAGCTCCATGCCGTCCATCCCCGGCATGTTCACGTCCGTCAGGGCGAGGTCAAAGGAGTTCTCCACCAGCAGATCAAGGGCTTCGTCTCCGCTCGTACACGTGGTGACCTGAATGCCCTCCCGCGGAAAGAGCCGTTCCAGAACGCCATGGATGGCCACCTCATCGTCGACGGCCAGCACGTGCGGGGACTCTCTCGATGTCGAATCCTCAGTTCCGTTTTTCATACTACCTGTGGGTGGTGCCTGTGAGTGTTACGCAAAAAATGGGAAGGCGTAGAAGGGGACGTGACGCCAACAAACAATGGCGTCTCGTCTGTGTCAGGCGGGAAGACAGCGCGCGTCAAATCCGGAGGGTGAAGCACGTCCCCCCCTCCGCGACGCTGTTTGTGGTTAGCTGCACCGTTCCCTCGTGCTCGGCCGCAATGTGGGCGGCAATGGGGAGGCCGAGCCCCAGGCGCTGCGGGCGGGTGGTGTAGAAGGGCTGGAACAGCGCCCTCGGGGCGTCGAGGTCAATTTCTCCGTCGTTCCAGACCTCGAACGCGACGGCCGGGTCGGGGGCCTTGGGATCGTCCCCGGCGACTCGGAGCAGGACATCCGTGGTGGCGTCGGTCGCTTCGAGCGCGTTCTGAAGAAGATTGAGAAGCGCCTGGCGCAGCAACCGGGGGTCGGCCTCAATCTCGCGATCGGCAGGGGGCTCCACCTTCTGGCATATCCGCTCTCGGTCGTGCGTGCTGAGCAGGCGGATCGCGCTCCGGGCCACCTCAGGGACCGATACGGGGCGGAAGGCAGGCTCCATCGAACGGCTGTAGTGTCGCAGGTCCGCCAGGAGGTCGTTGATCTGATCGGTGGCCTCCAGCACCTTCATCGCGAGCTCCCGCTGCTCCTGATCGCCCTGAGTGTCTACGAGCAGATCGGCGTACCCGGAGATCGTGCTCGTCAGGGTTCCCAGCCGGCGCGTCAGCACGCTTGAAAGCTGCTTTAGCGCGTCCTGCTGGCGCGGCGTGGCAAAGGGGGAGGAAGAAACTTCCGGTGGGGGCGTCTCATCCACGGATGGATCTGGGCCAGCGGACGAGGCGGAAGACGGAGGCATCAGGCAAGGCGGCACGAGTTCAAAGAGTCGCGCATCTGAGCACACGTATGCCTAACAAGTCGCACGCCGGGTGGGCGGTCGCCCCCCTCAGACGAATCTAAGCAGGACTGCTCCAATTTCCTGGTCGCCCGTAGCGTACAGTGTTGCCCATCGGTAGCAATTATTACCCACAGGCCCTACGTGGACGAATCGGGGCAATCGCATGAACGCTGACCGCCGCCCCAAGCACCGACGGCGGTCGGCACCCATCTGACGATTGTTGAGGCCTCCCCACTCAGGAAGCCGATGGGTCCCAGTTTGGCCGAAATCCCGCCGGGGGCCGCTTGCGTCCGTGCCTGTTTAGCAATTCTCTTCAATTTGCCCTGAGCACGCCGAGGTCCCCGCGTGGCATGGAGATTGCGTCTTCTCACAGGTCCCGCGTACTTCTGCATCGTCTCTGTTCGTGCCCATGGAAACAGCGAAGCTCAGCCTTCTGCGGAACGCGATGACGGCCTACACGAAGCGCCGACGCGCCCTTTCTCGCAACATTGCCAACGTGGACACTCCCGGCTACAACCGAACGTCGGTCACCTTCGAGAAAGAGCTGCAGGCTGCCCGCGAGAATCCCGAGATGGGGCCGGACCAGGCGGAGGTAGAGCCAGAGGTGGAAGTCGAAGAGCAGAAGCCGATGCTTGAAGACGAACTGATGGGCCTTTCGGACACGCAGATGCGCACTCAGCTCGCCTCGCGCGCACTGGTCGACCATTTTGATCTTATGCGCACCGGGATTACCGGACGGTCGAGCTAGCCCGCCCGGCCTCCGGGGCCTCCCGTTCCCCCTCCCACTTTGCGAACCCTACCGCTCACACAAATCCCGTAGAGTATCATGAATCCTGGGAATCACTTTCTGCCGTCCATGCGCACTGCGGCCCGGGGCATGGCGGCGCAGCGCCGCAAACTGGGCGCCGCCACGGAGAACCTCGCCAATGCCAATACCTCCCGCACCGAGGACGGAGACCCGTACGCCCTGAAACGGGTCGCGCAGGAGGCAAGCGACGACCACGCCCAGCTGGAACGGTTCCAGCCGGACCCCGACACGGAGCTCCGCACCACGAACGACACACACATGCAGGGCTCCGAGCCGCCTCTCGAGCGCGGAACGGACACGTCCGGGCCCACGACTGAGGTCGAGCAGGTCGAGAAAGAGCGTCTCGAGTACGACCCGTCCCACCCCAACGCCGATGAGGAGGGGTACGTGCACTATCCCGACGTAAACGTGGCCCAGGAAATGGCCCGCATGACCTCTGCCAACCGGGTCTACGAGGCCAACCTCACGGCGGTCGATGCGACGAAGAAGATGGTACGGGAAACCTTCAAAATCTGACGCCCAAGAGTCTTTTCCCACTCGCGCGCTCCCCTGGCTGCCTGATTGTCCTCTCCTCCCATGAGCTCCCTGTACTCGTCCCATGCGGCCGGCCGCGCCGCCTACACGCGCGGCACCACTCCGTCGCAAAAGTCGTCCCCGTCGACCTCGTCCGCGGATGGCGCCGATAAGTCGGAGTCTACCTCCCAGTCGGAGTCTGCCTCGGGGCCGGCGGACACGGCGCTCCAGAAGACCGCCCAGAGTGACCTCAGTGCGCAGGAGCAGCAGATGATCAAGGAGAACTTTCCCGAGGACCCCGAGCTCTCCATGCGCCTCTACGGGCGGGGCCGCGATGCCCAAACGGTGAGCTCAAACACCGTAGGGGGCAATCTCGACGTGACGGGGTGACTCGGGCCGCGCCCACACGCACGCAATTCTACGCACGTAGTTTTTCAGAACATCGCTCCCCGTCGGACCCATGAAAGCCGCTCAGCTCCAACGCTACCGACAAGCTGCCGTCCAGGGCCAGGACGACGGCGGAGACGACCTCCCCGACCTGCAGGAGGCCACGGACGGGCCCAGTTTCGGCGAGACCTTGGAGAGGGCCATCGACTCCGTCGATAATTCGCAGGAGGTGGCCAACGAGAAAATTAGCGCGTTCGTGGCCGGGGAGGAAAAAAACCTCCACGAGGTGATGATCTCGATGAATCAAGCCAAGCTTCAATTTGAACTCATGACCGAGGTGCGCAAGCGCGGCCTCGATGCCTACAAGAAGCTCATGCAGACGCGAGTATGATACCATCTGCCCAGGATCATTGTGCAGGGTCCCAACGGGGGTCTCTGCGTGGACGGGGGAGCGCAAGTGTACATCATCGAAAGCTCGCATTCGGTATGAGACGTGCCTGATGCCTCCAAGGTCGGCCCCTCATCCAGCTCGTTCGTCCGCTTGATTTTTTCACCACCGCGAGGCTCCGCCCCGATCTATGCAGTCCTTTCTTACACGTATGCGGCAACTCCTGGAGGAGCTGTCCCTAGGGCAGCAGCTCGGGCTGGGCGGAATTGCCCTGGGAACGATTGCCCTGCTCATCGGGACGGCGTACTGGTCGAGCCAGCCGGACTATACGCTCCTCTTTGGCGACCTTGAGCCGTCGGACGCCAATCGCGTCGTTCAGACGCTCCGGGAAGAGGGAACCCCCTACGAATTGAAAGACCGCGGCACCTCCATTTACGTCCCGCGCGGCTCCGTGCACGAGCTTCGCCTCCAGTTCAGTTCGGAGGGGGTCATTAAGGACGGACAGACCGGCTATGAGCTGTTCGACCAGGGCACCCTGGGCATGACGGACTTCATGCAGAAGCTCAACAGCAAGCGCGCCCTGGAGGGGGAGCTGGCCCAGACCATCTCGCAAATCGGGCAGGTCCAGAAGACCCGCGTTCACCTCGTAAAGCCGAAGCGCGACCCGTTCCGGGACGAGGACGAAGCCAAATCGAGTGCCTCCGTCGTCCTCGGCCTGGGGGGCAGCTCGCTGTCGCAGGCCCAGGTGCAGGGCATCGCGGAGCTGGTGAGCGGGGCCGTCGAAGGGCTGGGCCCTGCTCAGGTCACCATTGTCGACGCGGACGGCAACACGCTCTCCGACCCGAAGGCCGGAGACGAAAACATCCAGCTGACCTCCACGCAGCTCGACATGCAGCGCTCCGTGGAGCAGCAACTGACGGAGCAAGGGCAGACGATGCTCCGGCAAGTGCTAGGGCCCAACAACGCCGTCGTGCGGGTCTCTGCGGAGCTCAACTTCGACCGCGTAGTCACGGAGCGCAACGAGATCGACCCCGAGAGCGCGACCGTCATCAGCGAAGAGCGCACGCGGCAGAACAACGAAGACTCCACCGATGGGGGGTCTACCTCTACCTCCACCGTGCGCAACTACAACGTGAGCCGCACGAAGGAACGGTCGGAAGAGAGCGGGGGGGACGTGTCGCGACTGACCGTGTCGGTGATGGTAGACCATAAGGAGACGGGAGACGGAGAGGAGGATCCAGCGCACACGCCGCGCTCCGAGGAAGAGATGGACAAGATTGCGTCGATCGTCAAGAATGCCGTCGGCTTCGACGCGAATCGGGGAGACAATTTCACCATCCAGCAGACTCGCTTCGACGGCAGTCCCACCGCCGCGGCACAGACGGTGCGCGAGCAGGGGGGGCAAAACTCGACGCGCCTGTATCTGCGCTACGGACTCATCCTCCTCGTGATTGGGGCCGCCATCTGGATGGTGCGCTCCGTCGCGCAGCAGTTGGTGAACACGACCCCGGAGGAGCCGACGCAGCTCCCGTCGAACCAGCCCCAGCAACGCCAGCTCGACCCGTCCGAGTCCGAGCGGGCCGGCGACGCGTCGACCGATGCCCTGCCGGACGCCGACGAGGAGGAGGAGCTGGTGCTCGAAGATGACATGTACACCAGCAAGCTCTCCGACGAAGCGAAGGCGCGCATTGAGGCGAGGAGTGAGATGTTCGAGGAGATTGAAGAACAGGTGGAGGATCACCCCGAACAGACCGCGGAGCTGATTCGGGCCTGGCTGGTGGAGGACCGCGCCATGTAGCGCCCGTCCGTCGCCCTTCGGGCTGGGGATCCATTGCCGATACGTGATACCGAATGCTTCGATGTACACTTGCGCTCCCCCCCGTCCACGTAGAGACGACCGGCTGTGGAATTGTGAGATTGTCCGCAGGATGCTGTACTGGTTCTGTCACGGGCACAAGACTCCAGAACCGGGCTGTTCCGGCCTTGAAGAGTCAGGCGCCCGGACGGCGGCGCACGCGAAGCGACCAAAATCAATCGTGCCTGAGGGAGCAACGCGACCGAGTTTGATTGATTTTAGGGGCCCGGAGGGTCATCCCGTGTGGCGGAGCGGGAGCCGACGTCAGCCTGATCCCGACGGCCGTCGGGAGAGATCTTTTTGGTTCGTCCGCGAAAGCTTTCGGGATGAACACCCGTTGCTGGAACGGGGCGGCTTGTCTTGCTCGTGGGCAAGGAGGCCTTGGGGGAAAACGACGGGACGTACTGCGATTAAACTCACAACATCACACCCGGTCGTCTCTACAGCCAGGGTTGCGTCCGATTCCACCGGATTTGCTGATCTCGACGACCATCGGGCCCCTGCACAATGATCCTGATCAGATGGTATGCAAACGTTCGTACATGCATCGCTTGCTTATTGCATTCACACTGCCTCGACCGATCGTGTAGACCGATGGGCATGCCGATGGTAATCGCGCATCCACGAATGCTATCGAGAGGATAGGCGTTGAGAGCATGGGCGTGGAAGGCGCGGGAGCAAGAGAGCGTGCCCGTCTGCGAGTGTTGAAAGCAGTGCCGCTCATCGCTCCCGTGCTCCCATCCTCTCGTGCTCCCATGCTCCCGCGTTCCCCTGCCCCCGCGCTCCCATACTCCCACACACACTCCCACGCAAACGTACCGCCCACCCCACACGTCCCAACGCCATGGCCGACACGTCCTCTATGGAATCCTCGGAAGACAGATCTCCCCCCTCGACACCCTCGCCCGCGGCTCCGAACGCGCTGCCCGACGACCCCGACGATCTCAGCGGCGCGGAAAAGGCAGCCATCCTGCTCATCGCGCTGGGGGCAGATACGGCCAGCGCGGTCCTTCAGCATCTCAACGACAAGGAGGTGGAGGAGGTCTCGGTGGAGGTCGCACGCATGCGCAACGCGCCCAGCGAGCTGGTCGAGGACGTGCTCCTGGAGTACCGGGACGTGGTGCGGGCCCAGAGCTACGTCGCACAGGGCGGCGTCGATTACGCCCGCGAAGTTCTCAACGAGGCCATGGGACAGCGCCGTGCCGAGGAGCTCATGATGCGCGTCGAGGCGGCCATGGAGGTATCGGCGTTTCACCTCCTCCAGACGGTGGAGACGGACCAGCTCATCAACTTTCTCCGCCGGGAACACCCGCAGACGGCCGCCCTCATCCTCGCCCACCTCAACCCCCGGAAGGCGGCCGAAATCACCTCGGGCCTGGAGAAGGATCTGCGAAGCAAGATCATGTATCGGCTGGCGACGATGGGCAACGCCTCCCCCGAGATGATCAATGACATCGAAGAAGTGATTCGCAACCAGCTGGGCTCGGTCATTGGGGCGGAAACGAGCATGATGGGCGGCGTCGAACAGGTCGCCGAGATTCTCAACACCACGAGCCGGTCGGCCGAAAAGGACATTCTGGATTCGCTGCGCGATCGCTCCGATGAGTTGGCCACGTCCATCAAGAATCAAATGTTCGTCTTCGAGGATCTGGTGCACATCCGGGGCGACGATCTGCAGACCCTGCTCATGGAGGTGGACCAGAGTGACCTCGCCCTCGCTCTCAAGGCCGCGTCGGACAAACTGAAGGAGATGGTCATGCGCAACGTGAGCGAACGGGTGGCCGAGTCCCTCGAAGAAGAGATTGAGTTGCTCGGGCAGGTGCGGGTGAGCGACGTGGAGGAGGCTCAGCACCGCATCCTGGAGCAGGCCCAAGAGCTGGAGGCACAGGAAGAAATTACGCTCTCACGCGCGTCCGAGGAATCCACGGTGCAGTAAGGGAGGTCGTCCCGGGGAGGGGGACGTCGCTGATGCCGAGAGTAGCTCGGGGTCCGCGTGCCCTCGTGATCGGGGCTGCCCTGCGCCGCTGCTCGCCCGTCAATCTCTGTTTCATTCAGCCGCACGACTCGCATGGGACGCATCATCAAGGAGGACGACCAGTCGAACGTCGCGTCTGCGTCGCTCGATGAGGTCGATTTTCGGGACGAGACGAGCCTGTCCGCGTCCCCGTCGCGCATTCCGGCCGAAGAGGTCGATCCCCCCGATGAGTCCGAGCGCCCCGGGAAGGGATCGCCCGAGGGACGCGTCCTGCGGGACGCCCACACGCGAGAGGCCCCCGAGCCGGTCCACGTAGAGCCGGTCTCTCCGGAGCCGGAGCCCGCCTCGTCCTCCGACCCGGAGGCGCCCCCTGAGACGGAGGCAGCCCCGGACGACGATGAAGCGGCAGACGCCGCCCCCGATCACACCAACGCCGAGTGGCAGGAGCGCCTGGAGGCGGCGGTCGAGGAGGCCCGCACCGAGGGCTACGAGGCTGGCCGTGAGGAGGGCTATGAGACCGGGTACGACGAGGGCTACGCGGCGGCCGAGACGACCCTGCGTGCCGAGTGGGAAGAGGAGCGGGCGGCCCTGATCGAAGACACCACCCGGTTCGAGGAGGCCTGGACCCGGTACGTCGAGGAGAACGAGTCGCGGTTCGTTGAGCTGGCCCTGAAGCTGGCGGAGGCCATCGTCGATGCGCCCCTTGCCGACTCGCTGCGCCAGGCCTCGGAGGAGGCGCTCACCGAGGCGGTGGCTATGCTGGCTGGGACGCCCCCCGTCACCATCACCATACACCCGGTCGACTTCCAGCGCCTCCAGGAGTCGGGCCTGGCCGAGCACCTTACGGACAAGTACGACGACCTGCAGCTGGAGTCCGATCCGGAGTGCGTCGAGGGCGACTGGAGCGTCTCCTCGCCGACCGGGGTCATCCGTCGACGGCGAAGCGAGGTCATCGACACGCTCCGGGACCACTTGGGCCTCTCCGCGTCGGAGGCGGACGGCGCGTAGGGTCGGGTCCTGTGTTCGTTCCTTCGTTCCACGTCTCCCCTCATGCAAGGCAATCGCATCTTGACGACAGCGGCCTATGATCCCCGCTCTACGGGGGCAGACATTCAGTGCGCCCCCACTCCCACGCGCCCTCTCGCTCGTGCACTGGGGGGATCTGTCTGTCAGAGGGAAGAAAACCCCGGACGCTCGACCAAGATTTTCACATGTGATCGCCCTGCCCTCCCATGCCGTCCCTGACCGACGCCCTCGACACCATCGACGACTACTCAGTGCCCCCGCGCCACTACGGGCGCGTCACCTCCGTGGTGGGCCTGCTCGTGAAGGCGAATGATCTGGACGCGGCGGTCGGCGAAATGTGCCGCATCCACGTGGGCACCGGCACGGACCCGCGCACGGTGCGGGCCGAGGTGGTGGGCGTGCAGGAAGGCACCACCGTCCTCATGCCGATG
>CAZRPQ010000050.1:0-9985 GCA_964601725.1 uncultured Salinivenus sp.
TGGGAGCCCCCCAACAAAAAAGAGGGGATGGCCGGACGGCCACCCCCTCGGATGCAACGGATCGGCCTGTACAAGGCCACCGGGAAATCAGAGGCTACGCCGTAACGACGCCGTCGTAGTTGTCGGCCACGGCGTCCCAATCCACGACGTTCCACCACGCGTCGACGTAGCTGCCACGCTCGTTCTGGTAGTTCAGGTAGTACGCGTGCTCCCAGACATCCACGCCCAAGATCGGCGTATGCCCCTCCAACAGGGGATTGTCCTGGTTGGGGGTGCTGGTGAGGGAAAGGTCGCCGTTGGGCTGTGCCACGAGCCAGCCCCAACCGCTCCCGAACTGTCCGGTGGCGGTGTCGGCAAAGTGGGCCTGGAACTCGTCGAACGATCCGAACTGATCGTCGATGGCGTCGGCCAAGTCGCCATTCGGCGTGCCGCCGCCGTCCGCGGACATGGTGTTCCAGAAGAGGCGGTGATTGTAGAAGCCGCCACCGTTCTGGCGCACCGGTGTCTGAACGTCGGCCGGGAGCGACTCGAGGCCTACGAGCAACTCTTCAATCGAGTGCTGCTGAAGGTCGTCGTGGCCCTCCAGGGCGTTGTTCAGTTTTCGGGTGTAGCCTGCATGGTGCTTGTCGTGGTGGATCCGCATCGTTTGCTCGTCGATGTGCGGCTCCAGGGCGTCATAGTCGTAGGGCAAATCGGGAAGCTCGAAAGCCATAACCTGTGCGCGGGATTTGTGGGTGGATATTCCGAGATGTTTCTCTGTGCTACCGGTTGGATGAACGGCACGAGTTCGATTTTTGTTTTCGGTTTCTCAGAAGTTCTCCCGTTTCTCCCTGCACTGCTGCCCCCCCAAATTCCTGCTCAGCGCGCCAGGAGCAGACGGACGAGCACCGCTCCCGCCCACAGAAGAAAGACCCCGTAGACCAGCCCGGCGGCCCGTTTCCAGCGGTGCGCCGCCTGTTCGACGCCGCGATTTTCGAGCACGCGGCTGTAGGCCGTAAGTGCTCCCCCCGTGCCCAGCAGGGCCAGCCACGCGGCGTTTCGGTAGAGGCCCGAGTAGAGCATTCCGCCGAGGCCGAGGAGGAGGCCCGCGTACAGGCCCGCGATGGCCGTCCAGTTGAGGGACTCGTCCGAGTTGTCGGCAGCAGAGGGATTCACAGTCTGATGCACGGTTGCGAACGGGGGCGATCGAGGAGGGTCGTCGCTCAGTCCGGAAACCGGACCACGAGTTTTCCCTGATTCTCCCCGCTGTGCAGATACTCCACGGCGTCGAAGATGCTCTCAATCCCCTCAAATTCGGCATCATCGACGAACACCTCCAGCGTTCCATCCTGCTGGAGTCGCATGAGTTTTTCCGTGTGGGCCGAAAAGTGCTCGCGGAAGTGCGGGAGGAAGACGCCCCGGACGGAGGCCGACTTGGGAATGAGGGAGGTGTAGATGCGCTCGCGGGAGACGGCCTCCGGGCCGTCCTGGTACTCGCTGACGTACCCGATGGAGAGAAGCCGTCCGTGCCGGGCCAGGGCCTCAACGCAGGTGTCGAAGAGCCGCCCCCCGACGCCCTCGTAAATCAGATCAATCCCGTCCTCGTATTCGGTGTGTAGTACCTCAGCGACGTCCTCCGTCTCGTAGTTGAGGGGCCGGTCGCACCCAATCGATGTCAGGAGCTCCACCTTTTCGTCCGTGCTGCACGTCCCAATCACGTGATTGCCCGCGACTTTCGCCAGCTGCACGGCGTAGTGGCCGGTCCCTCCGGCGGCAGCCGTCACGAGCACCGTCTCGTCGTGCGACATGTCGCCCACTTCTTCGAGCGCAATGGAGGCGGTCAGTCCGCTCACCACGATGCTGAGGGCCTCGGGCGTGGCCTCCGGCACCCTAATGACGTTCCCGACCCGTTCAACGTTGTACTCGCGGTACCCCCCGCCGAGGGTGCTGGTGATGGCGGCGTCGCCTTCACTGAGGTAGGACACGTCCTGCCCGACGTCCACCACCACGCCGGCCGCCTCCACGCCCAGGTCGAGCGGGAGCTCGGCGTCGGGCTCGTATCGCCCCGCGGTAATGTTCACGTCGGTGGCGTTGACGGCCGCGTACTTGTTTTTGATGAGCACCTCATTTGAGGCCAGGTCCGGAAGGTCGTCCTCAACAATCTCCGCCGCCTCCCGGAAGTCGGTCGAAAAGGTGGTAGCGACGAGCTTCTTGTAGGTGTCACTCATGGACGAGTAGGTCCTTTGTGAGGGGAGGATTCATTGCAATCGGCCATTCTGCGTGGGAATGTCTTCTCTTCGAACGGTAGGTGGCGTCTCAAGTCTGTGCGTTAGGATCTCAGGACTGTGCCTCCCTCGGAACGACGGCCGACGGCGGACCGCCATTTCTCGGAGCTTCTCAGCGGTCTGCTGACCGCCGTCCGCGGGCCTTGCCCCGTGAGGCAGCACGCCCCCGGTCCACCTCCAGCCCTGAAGTGCGACCGAACAGCAGGCCATGACTCCTTCCGAATCACGCATCCCGCGACGAATTCTCCACGACCGTCCGCTCCACGCCCGACACGTCGAGCACAAAGTCTGCGCCGAACGCGGTCGAGGGCGTCTGGTACCCCGGAGGCGCCGTTCCGTCGAGGACGCGCTCGATGGCATGTGCGGCGGCCCGGGCCGTAAAGGTGTATGCCTCGGGGCCGTGGAGGCGGGCCGTGACGGGCGGGCCGTCGCCCTGCCGGGCCGACGCCCACACCACCGTCCGGCCCCGTTGGCGCTCCTCGGCCGTCGGCCCCGCCCGGCGGCGTTCGACGAGCCGTTTCAGAAGCTGTTTGACTGGGGACCACCGCAGGAGGCCCTGCACGTATCGGCTCGCCCGCAGTGCCGACTGGACGAGCGGCGGAAGCGCCAGATAGGCCGTCACGTTCGGCACGTCGGTGGAGTGCCCGCTGGTCACGACGCTCCCTTCGGGAATGGAGACCACCTGCCGCCGGCGATCTCCGAAGTCCACGGTACGCGTCGTCCAGCCGGGTGGCACTTCGTGCAGCTCGCCCCTGCGCCGCACCAGCCCCCCCTGTCCCATCTGCTCAATGAGCGTCTTCAGGGTGCCCCGGGAGACGTTCCCCCGGGCGTAGAGCGCCACCTCCAGGGTGGACGCGCCGGACGCTTGGCTCGCCACGGCGCTCGCAAGGCAGTCGCTGGGCACAACGTCGAACCCGATGCCGGGCAGCAGCATGATCTCAGCCGCCTCGGCCTCTCCACCTCGGCCTGCCAGGCGCCGGAACATGTCCATCTCACCCGTCAGGTCCAGGTAGTGGGTGGCGGTGTCCAGACAGGCCTCCACCATCGGTGGGCCGGTGTGGAGGTAGGGACCCGCACAATGAAGGACGGCGCCAACATCCTCAAGCTTCCTCCGAAGCCGATCCGGTTCTGTAAGGGACACGACGCGGGTTCGGAGATTCAGCTCGTTTCCCAGTGCATCCAGTTGGGCGGCGTCCCGCCCCGCCAGTATCGGCTGCACGCCCCGATCGACGGCCTCCTGGGCGATGAGGCGGCCCGTGTATCCGTAGGCGCCGTAGAGAAGGATGGACATGTGGATAGGTGAGAAGTTTTGAGGGGGGCTCTACTGTTGACCGTTCGGAAGCAGCTTCCAGAATGGCGTCTGGGTGTGTGGGCGTTGGATTCTTCATCTCCTGTCGTCTTGTCTTCCCACCGACGCCGAGATTGTTCAGCAACGTGATTCATCGAGAGACGGTCGGGCTCCCCAAAACGCGTGGACAGGCTATGGCGCTGACTCCGGCGCGACGGCCCGAAGCCCGAGTTCCAGGGCACGAACCTGGAGGTGCATGGCCACGTCGAGAGGGACCGGTCGAAGATCGAACGGCGCGAGCAACTCGTCCACCTCCTCCCCCCGCTCAAGACGCGCCCGAATCTCGGGCAGGCGCTCGCGCAGTTCCAGATACCGGTCCGGGCGGTGCGGGGTCGGGCTCTCGCCCCGAACCAGAAACAGCGGGATCTCCGTCACGAGGGACAGCGGATCCCCCCCGAGCGACGCGACGAACTCCATCGAGCTGTCGTGAAACCGCCGCGCCATTGCCGCCTCGTCCCGTGCCCGAAAAAACGTGCGCATAGCGTCGCCCCG
Organism: uncultured Salinivenus sp.; assembly: GCA_964601725.1. Classification (GTDB taxonomy): domain Bacteria; phylum Bacteroidota; class Rhodothermia; order Rhodothermales; family Salinibacteraceae; genus Salinibacter. The sequence continues at coordinate 4,105 of CAZRPQ010000050.1, forward strand.
CGGGGTGGTCTGGAAGCCCGGCTCAATCCAAAAGAATCCCTTCTCTCCCTTCCGGTTGTGGTCGTGCATGGGAAGCCCCTTCGCGGCCGCCGCCTCGACGAAGTCGTCGCGGAGCTGCTGCGTGCGAAAGGTCCACGGCCGATTGATGAGCAACAGGGCGCCCTCCCCCGCCGACATGCCATGCAGGCTGGCGTGGAGATCGTACGGCCCGTGCTCGCGCAAGAATGCGGATACGTGCTCGTTTTCGGGGCGCATCTCGGGGAACCCATATTCTAGATCGCGGCCGGGATCCTCCCGCACGGCGTGTTGCAGGTAGGCCTCTGGGTCGGGCCACTGTTCGATCCAGCCTCGATTGCGGGCCTCCCCGTCCGGGTTCGTGTGGGGGACCACTACGAACTGGACGCGTCGGAACCACGATTCCATTTCGTTTCGGTGGGCCAGGCCGTTGAGGACGAAGGACCGAAGGGTCTCGGGTCCCACCGGCTCGTCCGCGTGGTTGCCTGCGATGAGGCTCACAGTGGTTGAGCCCGTCCCCAGCGCCACGCCGTAGAGCATCGCTCCCTCCTCGCTGGGGCCTAGTTCGCGAAACGACGCAATGTCCGAGTGGCGCGCACACGCATCCTCGAGGGCCCCACGCACGCCACCGTGCCTTCGAAAATTCGGATCATCGTCCACGAGGCTCGTTAGGGAAAAGGCCATACGGTTTCGTACAGGTCATCCGAACTGGCAAAAAATTGACTTCCGGTTTTGAAAATTGTATAGTGAAGCCATGTGGCAGTTCATCAACGTCTAGCGCCACTCCCTTACGGTGTGTGCAACAGATTGCGGATGCTCTGCCGCGCAGCACACGTTCTTTCTACCGAACTTTCAGCAGCACCATGGCAGAGCGAGAAACCGGAACCGTTAAGTGGTTCAGCAACGAAAAGGGCTACGGATTCATCGTTGCCGAAGAGCGAGACGAGGATCTGTTTGTCCACTACAGCGAAATTGACACTGAGGGCTTTAAGAGTCTCGAAGAGGATGATCGGGTCGAATTTAGCGTCGGTCACACCGACAAGGGACCCAATGCCCAGGACGTGGTTGTCATCGGCTAAAAGTCCGGCCCCACTTACTTAGCGCAAGCGCCTCATCCCGCACGGGGTGGGGCGTTTTTATTGGGCCCGTGGCCGTCCTCAGGGGGCAAAGCCATTCACTTGAAGGAGCCGGTCGGTGTTGAGGCGCGCGTCTCGGTAATAGACGAACGCCGTGTACGTGCTGGTGAAGCGGCGCTGAGTCCCCCGTATTTCCCGCGCGAGGGCCGGGTCGGACGTCGAGTAGAAGTACGGATAGATCCCCTGCTTGAGAAGAACGGTCCCTTCGTACTGCCCCTGAACGGCGTTCCACTCCATTCTCGTGCCGCGGGCCGGATCCATTCCACTGAAGCTGCCGGCCACCACCGGCGGACTGGTGTACGGCCGTTTGTTCGACGGGACAAAGGTGAACGTGGTCTCTACGTACTCGGCGCTCAGGACAGGATCGACGCGACTGGTCAGAGCGCCGCGCACGATCGTTTGTCCATTGAGGTCCCCCTTCAGTGTGGACTCATCGAACCGGGCATAGTCCGGGTCCAGGACGGCCTGAATGGGAGAGTTCGTGCGCTCGACCCGGGCAATTTGGGTGCGAGAGCGAAGCTCACTGAGATCGATCCGGTGTTCGACCGTGGCCGGCGCGTAGGCCCGCTCTCGCTCCAACTCAAACTCCAACTCCGGCTGGCGGGCCAGGAGGGGACGGTCCACACACCGCGTATCGGCGAGGCGCCCGTTCCGCACGAAGCACACGGCGTGCCCGAAGGAGTCCCCCCGAATTTCGGAGGGGGGCGTGAACCGAACCCTCGGTTGGATCATGGGACGCTGCTGGCCGGGGATGGGCAGGGACTCTGCTCCCAGTTGAAGGTTTCCCTGCTTCTCCGTCACGAAGAAGGGCCGTTCGAAGAGAACCGAGTCGCGGCGCCCCCGCTCGGTCACGCGCAGGATGTAGTTGCCACTGACCCGAAAGCGAATGTCGTCGTTGGGAAAGCGATACCGGTAGTGCACATACGACACGTCCGTGCCCCGAGACGAGCGGTAGTCGACCAGTCGGTCGTTCTGGAACGATTCCAGGGCCTGGCTGGGCTGAAGATCTCGGCGCCACGTCCGATCCGCGTGCTGAAAATACACCGACAGGGGACGTCCCTGCTCCTCCATCAGGTCGAACTCCAGCGTCAGCTCGGTGCCATTGTCGATCGACACCACGGGGAGGCGCCGCTCGTCGTCGCCCCGATAAAGCTGGATGGTTCGCACCGTCTCGGAGAGAGCCGCGAGGTCGGGCTGGGTGGACGGCTGGGCCGACGCGGAGGAGGACTGCTCCTCCATCTGCTCCGAGGACTTGCATCCGGCCGGCAGGCCGAGCACCGCCACACAGAGGCAAAGCCCGAGGAGACGGTGGAGGGAGACGGACATATTACAGCGCACAGGAGCCGATCGACGCGAACATGAGTGGTGAGGTTTACTTTTCGCAGCCCTCAATATGCCCGTTTTTCCCAACCAACAGCCGGGGTACATGGTTCAGTCCTGCGGGCGTGCGTCGCTGCGAATAGGCAATGGTCGCGGTGAGGGTCTCCTGCCCGAGATTTGGACGGAACGCCCGTTCCCCTGCCGCGGCTCGGCGCCCCCACCACTCGAAGACGGCCGCCCGGGAATACTCCCCAATCGTACGGGCCTCTCGGGCACCCCGCTCGGCCCAGCGCCGAGCCGCCTCGGTCGACCCGGCCCGCAGGGCCGCCCTCGTCCCCCAGGCCGTCCGCTGAAGGGTCCACGTGCGATGCCAGGCGCGGGGACGCTCCGCCCGCACCGGCGTTTCCTGCGACCGCCACACAGAAAACGCCGCGCCGTACTGCCCCGCGTCCATCAACCGAACGCCGCGCCACGCCCGTGTAGGGCTCCCCTGCGGGCTCATCGCTCCCAGGCGGCGCGCCTGGACCGCCGCCGAGTCCCCGCTCACCAGGACCCGAATGGTGGACGGACGTGCAGCGACCGCGTCCCGGAGCATGAGCCGGGTCCGGGTGTCGAGGGCATAGCGTGGGGTTCGAGCATGCGCCTCCCTGTACAGGGTGCGGGCCGCGTCGGACTCTCCCCCCAGCGCCCGGGCGTCGGCCAGGGCGACGCGAAGCCCCACTGTGCGGGCGGGGGCCGCCAGCGTATCGAGCTGTTGCCGCACCGCTGCGGACTGTCCCCGGGCGAGGCGGAGTTGGGCCAGTGCCTGGTGGGCCGCCGCAAATCGTGGCTGAGCCTCGAGCGCCCGCGTCAGGTGCCTCTTCATCCGGGTGCTGTCGCGCCGGCGGGCGGCCCGCCGCGCATCTTGGAGGGACCGGCGGGCGGGGGGCACGTAGTGGGGACATTCGGTTTCGAAGAGGGACGGCTGCGTGAACTGGCGGGCGACGACCCCGTAGGCCCCGCGCGCTACGACCGGCGTCCGGCGGAGGTGCGCCGCCCATCCTGCCGCCAGTGACTGTAGGGTCCGGCCGTAGACGGCCTCAAAGTTCCCCCACGCGTAGACCTGCTTCAGTTTTTCGGGGCCGTGCCGGTCGAGGAGATACTGGACGAACGATCCCATGGTGGCGTAGGAGACCGCCCCCCGCCCCGTCCAAAATCCCCAGGGCGAGAGTCGCCCCGCCACGGCACGGGCCGTAGCGGTGAGCGTGGCTGTCGTGTCGGTGGAGGCCGCGGTCCGCACGAGGTCGTCGGGCGAGGGTGCCGGCGACGGCGGTTCCAGCGCCACGGCCCATCCTTCAATGAGTCCCGGTGCCCACGACGCCCGGAGTCCGGGCAGGCCGTAGGGTCGGCTCACGACGTGGGCCAGCTCATGCCCGAGGCTCTGCGACACGCGATCGCGGAGGAGATGCATCTGGGGCGTCGACAGCCAGACCGGGGTCACACTCGTGGTTCGGGCCCCCGTAAGACGCCCCTTCACGTCGGGATTTGGGTAGATGTAGCTCTGGATGCGTAGCGCCTCCGCGCCGGGATCCAGGTTCAGCCGCCCCCGAACCCAGTCGTAGCGAGCTTCGTGGGCCGCCGCAAGGTCCGCCACCGCAGCCGAGTCGAGATGGGCCGGATCGTAATAGAGATCGAAGTGCGAGGTCTGAGCGTGCCCCCCGAGCTGCTCCTGGAGGTGATCGGCGGACGTGTTGATGCCGAGCGACGCCGAGAACGCGTAGATCCCGCCGATTGCCAGTGCACAAACGAGAACCGGCCACCGCGGTCCCTGGCCCCGAAGCCACCGCCCGATCAGGACCGCTACCGCAGCCCAGAGCAGGGTCAGCCCCCGAAACACGAAAAGGCCCGGTCGCACGGCCAGCTGCTCGTCGTAGATGGGCCCCAGCACGCCCCCGAACACGTGGTTGTAGGTGTAAAACTGCGGATGCAGCCCGAGGTCGTAGAGCGGGCCGACCACCCCGAGCGCGATTCCAATCCCGCTCAGCACGAGGCCGGGCCGCGACAGATTCAGTCCCTGCAGCGCGTAGGCGAGCGACACCGCGAAGACGACGGTGACGCCCGGAAACAGCGCGTAGAAGAGGAAGCCCTGTCCAAATGTGCAATTGGGAGCCCAGAGCTGGGCGATCGAAAGGATGCTCAGTGGAACGAGCAATGCCGCCTCCTGACGCCACAGGGTGCGCACGAAGGCTGTCGACTCGGCGCCAAACGTCTGGACCGCCGCAATTCCACTGATAAAAAACGCACCCAGGGCCACCACGGCTGAGGCCTCCGCCTGCAACACGTTGAGGAGCGGCACGGGCGCCAGCAAGACCCCGAGTCCAAGATACGCTCCGAGAACGCGACGCATCGGCGCGGGCAGAGTGAGCACCTGTGTTCCAGCTTCAGAGGAGAGTGAACGTCACGCCCACGGAAATGACCTCCTTGAGCTGAATCGCATCAGACGTATCTTTGTCGAAGAGCGCCACGAACTGCAGATCCGTCGTCAGCCAGTTGTTGACCTCCATGTTGATGACGTTCTCCCAGAGGCCATCCGGCGGATTTTCGAGTTGATTGACGGCAAGGAAGAGGTTCAGCTGAGACTGGTACCGAATGTTTTCCGAAAGGCGCTGGTCGAGATTGGCGGCAAACTCCGCTCCGGCTTCAGCGCGCACAAGATTATCTTCGTCTACGCCGTACAGGACCCGAAAGTCCGGCTCCCGAACGATGGTCTGCTTAGACGCCGCTCCAAACCGGAGCGAGAGTTGCTCGTACGGGTTGTAGGTAAGCCCGAGGGACTCGGTAATGGTGGCAGGAGCAAAGAACGAGGAGGTTCGAACCGGAGGCTCCCTCCCCACCCTCGGGCTGCCCTCGGGGTAGGGATTGTCCGAGTAGTCGAACCCGATGGCAAACTGGGTCCGGAGATCGGCGGCCACCGTGGGATTGAACTGCCTGAAAAATCCATCTCCTCGGTACTGTAGGTTCGATTGGAGGCGGATCTGATCCTCCGACTTTCGGAGTTTCTGGTTTTCCTGATCGATAAAGCCGATTGCGAGCCGCAGGTCGTACACCTGCTCCCAATTTTCGCCCTGCCGCTCGGTCGCGGCGTCCAGGAATGTCGAGAGGGACAGCGAATTGAGTCCCCCCTCCTGCCAGTCCTTGTAGGCCGCCTGCGAGGCCGAAATCTTCCCGGTCACCTCGGAATTCCATTCCGCGCCGGCGGTGTCCGCAGCAGGGCCCTCTCCGGGGTCCGGGTCTTGTTGTGCGAGCGCGCCATTTGCGACGACTGCGAGGCAAAGAAGTGCGAAAAACCCAGCGGACGCGCGGGAGATCACGCCAGTGCGGAGCGAATCTGAGGGGTTCATTTTTGCGTTGCGTGTTTTCTTATTGCGTGA
>CAZRPQ010000051.1:0-9873 GCA_964601725.1 uncultured Salinivenus sp.
CCCCGGGCCGTTGCCCTCCCCTCCCCGCCCCGCGGTCCGGGGCTTTTTTATTTTCCCCGTGGTCGGTTGAGGAGGAGTTGCCCATGTTGCGGATGAACACGTGCAGTCCGCCAAACGCGTCGACCGTGTGGACGAGGGCCGCCACCGGGTCGGCCTCCGGCAGTATCTCCGCGCCCGTGCCCACCCTCAGATCTCAGGAACCGGTCGTTTCGGTCACAAAGTTGACCACCACCTCGGCCAGCGCATCGGGGGCGTCGGCGTGCACCCAATGCCCGGCCTCTTCGATGGTAACGAGATCGGCGTTCGGAAACCGCTCGTGGATTCCATCCACGTCGTCGTCCGAGACGTATTCGGAACTGCCCCCCCGCACGAACAGCGCCGGCCCCTCGAACGTGCGGTCGGTCGGGAGGGCCGCCGTGATGTCGTCGTAGTGCGCCCGGATGGCGTCCAGGTTCATCCGCCAGGTGTAGGTGTCCCCGTCGTAGTCGAGGTTCTTGAGCAGAAACTGGCGGATGGGCCGCGAGGACACGTCCTCGGCAAGCGCGGCATCGACCTCGTCCCGGCTGTCGTAGGTTTCGGGATCGATTCGGGCGAGCGCCGCCAGCAGATCAGTGTGGTGGGGCGGATAGGCCTTCGGCGCCATGTCCACGACGATGAGCCGGTCCACCCGCTCGGGATACGAGAGAGCGGTCTGCATGGCCGTCTTCCCTCCCATCGAGTGCCCCAGGAGAGCGGCCGGGGCAAGGTCGTGCCGATCGATGAACGTCCGCAGGTCCGCCGCCAGGGTCGGGTAGTCGATCCGGTCGGCGTGGGGGGACCGTCCGTGGTTGCGCTGATCCACGGCATAGACGCGGGCCACTCGTTGGAACGCCGTCCGGCTGAGGGTGTGCCAATTTCCGTGTCCCCCAAGAAGGCCGTGTAGGATGATGAGCGGGGGTCCTGATTCGCCGTATTGGTTGTAAAAAAGCTCCATTCGGGACGTGATTGCACGCGAAAAATCGAACACCGTTTGCACGGCAGTGGTGGAATAGTCCTTCAAAGAATTCGTCTCGTTCCGGGAGGACCGGGACGACCCAAACAAAGCGCCTCCTTTTGGACGAACACCTCCCAATTCCTTGCACGCTCGCCTGCCGGCCCTCGCGGTACTCGTTGGCCTGCTCGTCTCTGGGCCCTGTGCGGCTCAGTCTACGGTCGGTGGCGCCCCCTCCTCCGACACCAGCACCACGTCCCCGGCGTCGATCTCAAGGCCGGCCCCCCTCCGGGCTCTCTCCACAAACACACTGAGCGCGTGGGTTGGGGGCTCCATCGCGACGGGGACCCTCATAGGGAACATCCAGCGCGCACAGGTTGGGCTCATGGGTCTTCGATACCACCGCCTCCTCCTCCCTTCGACCTCAGAAACAAGGACGAACGGCCCCACGCTGACGTACATGCTCGATGTCTTTCCAGCCTTCCTGTTGTCCATTCCCCCCGGGACGGTCTCCGCTCCCCCCGAAAGTGGGGAGCCGAGCACGGACTCGGAGGCCGCCGTCTACCGGAAGGGATTGGATACGTACGGAGTTGGGGCGAACCCGGTGGGACTTCGGGTTACCTACCGCGTTGCGAAGCGCGTGCAGCCCTTCATTGCGGGAAGCACCGGCCTGGTGTATTTTCTTCAATCCGTGCCCAACGAGCGGGGAACGCATCTCCACTTTATGTTTGACGTGGGAGTGGGCGTGCAGGTCGTCCTGACTCCAGATCTCATTCTTACCGCGGGCTATCGCTACCATCACCTGTCGAATGGCTTCCGTGGACAAATTAATCCCGGCATTGATGAAAATCTCCTCCATCTCGGTGTCGCCGTGTCTCGGTAACTCACCGCTCTCCTCCTTCAGTGCGGCGTTCCGACAACTGCTGGGGGTCCCGACGGGGATCGGGAGGACCGATCGGTTGGTCCTGTGGCTCGGTCTCCTCGTTCTAGGGACCCCAGTACATCTGTCCCCTGCACAGGCCCAGTTCGAGGAGGAGCCTCCCGTTCAGGCGCAGGACCTGTACCGGATGCAGGAAGTGCGCGACGTCGTTCTCTCTCCGCACGGCCGGTTCGTGGCCTACACGGTGCGTCGCACGGTCTCCGATCCTCTCCAGGCGGACCGCGCCGCGCCCGCCTACCGCACGCAGCTGTACGTCGCCCCCGCGACGGGGACCCGGGCGCCCAAACTTCTCATCCGGGAGGGCCACGGCCTCCGCCAGCCCGCCTGGCATCCCGACGGGACCTATCTCGCCTTCGTGCGGGACGTGCGCGGGACGCCGCAGGTGTTCGTCGTCTCGCTGAACCGGGGCGCCCCCTACCAGCTTACCACCCTTCCGTCCGGCGCCCAGCACCCGCAGTGGAGCCCCGATGGCGAGCGGCTGCTCTTTGCAAGTGCCGTCCCCGAGTCGGCCATGGAACGCCGAGCGGACCGCCCCGCCCCCAGCGAGCGCCCTGGACGGACGCCCCAGGACCGCGTCCGTACCGTGCCGCCGGACACGATCCTCGTGCTCCGCCACGCCCAGACGCTCGATCCAGCGGATACCCTCGCCTTCGGTCCTGAGGGGCTCCGGGACCCGCTCGACCCGACACCAGACACGACCCGCACCCTGCGGACGCCGGAGCATCCCCGGGTGTCGGAGTCCCTCGCGGCAGAGCCGGTAGACAGCCTCCTCGCACTGACGCCGGACAGCCTCCGGGCCGTATTCGACTCCCTCCGCCTGCGTCCCGACACCACGACGGTCCCGGTCGCTCCGGACACGGCCGCCACCCCGAACGGCGACCTCGTGCAGGCGCGGCGCTGGTTGAACCAGAACCGCCAGGACGGAACCGCTCTCGTGTCCTCCCGGCTCGAACTGCAGGGCGAGCGCCGACTCCGCCCGTCGCCGACCTACCGTCATCACTTCGTCGTGGACGTTCCCTCCGACCTCCGCTCCCAAACCCCCCCTCGTCCCGAGGCTCGTCCCGTGACGCGCGGCTACCGCTCCTACGGGCAGGCCGAATGGCTCCCCGGGAGCGGCCAGATCGTTGTGAGTGGGATGCCCCCGACCTCCCGCCATCCCGACCGCGTGCAGCGACGAAACCTGTACGTCGTGGACCTGAACCGAGATCGGACCCGGCGCCTTCTCCGAATCGAGAACCACGCCCTTACGGCGCCGAACGTCACGGCGGACGGGACGACGGTAGCATTTCGGGCCCACGCCCTTTCGTCGACGAGCGAGGGGCAGGCCGAACTTGGGCTTTTTGCCCTCGACGGTCGCTCGAAGCCCCGGATTCTCACCAGTGAGTTTGATCGGGCGGTGGCGTCGCCCCACTGGTCGCCCGACGGGTGGTACCTCTACGCCGCGGCCGCGGCAGGCGGGGGACGCGCGCTGTACCGCTTTACGCCGTTCGGTCCAGATACGGCCCGCGCCGACGCCCAAGAACGAAGCCCCACGATGACCGCGGACCGACCGACCTCGCGCGACGACTTTGTCCTCGACTCGACGATGGTCCGTCCCGCCGCCCACGAGCAAATGACGGCGGACGCGCGGACCGTCCACACCTTCGACGTGACCAACGCCACGGCCGTGTACTCCACGACCGATCCCGGTACCCCCTCGGCCCTTTACACAAATACCGTCAGCTTTAACAACGAGAAGCGGCTCGCGGCCCCCAACGCCGACTGGCTATCGCAGCGGCGCCTCGCGGCCCCCGAGCGGATGACGGCGGTCTCCCCCGACAGCCTCGACGTGACCGGCCGGGTCACGCGCCCGGCCTCCTCCTCCGATTCCCGTCGGCACCCGTTGCTCGTGCAGGTGCGGGGCGGTCCGGCGGAGTTGAGCGTCCCCCATTCGCCCGAAACGTGGTTCGAGCGTCAATACCTCACGGGTCGCGGCATGGGCCTGCTCGAGGTCCTGCCGCGTGGCTCTCCCGGCTTCGGGACGGCCTTCCGCCGGGCCAACGACCGGAACTGGGGCCTCGGCCCTGCCCAGGATGTGCTCGCCCTGGTCGACTCCGCCATGGCTCTGCCCTGGACCGACTCGACCCAGGTGGCCCTCGGCGGGGCCTCGTACGGGGCCAGCGTTGCGACCTGGCTCCTCGGGCAGACAGACCGTTTTGAGGCGGCCGTGTCCCTCAACGGAATCTACGACCTCGCGGCCTTCGTGGACGAAGGGCAGGCCTGGCGCCTCGTGCCGCGGGAGTTCGGGGGATACCCGTGGGAGAGCCCACCGCCCCTGCGCGCCGACACGTCGGTGCTCTCCGTTGGACTCCTTCCGACAAATCGTCCCCAGGACACGCCGCGAGCCGATCTGCACCGAAACTCCCCCATCACGTACGCCGACCAGATCGACACGCCCCTGCTGCTGCTCCAGGGGGCGCGCGACCGCCGCGGGGGGCCGTCCCAGGGCGAACGGATGTACAAGCGCCTCAAGATCCTGGATCGACCGGTCGAGTACGTGCGCTATCCCGGCGTGGGGCACGACCTCAGTGCCACCGCGACGCCCCCTCAACGCGTGGACCGCCTGGTTCGGACCTACGAGTTTTTGGCACGCTTCCTCGACCTCCCCCCGGCGGCGCGGCCATCTTCCGAGCCCGACTCGACTCAGCCGTGAGCATCGTGATTATGCCGGATTGCAAATTATACCGGGGTGCAACGATTGGCGGCCTGAAACGGAGATGGGTCCTACCAATTCGACCGACAGCTTCGACTGACGCCCGCATCAGTCCGTGGCGACGAGTGCCACCCGGTCGGCCGACGGCGATACCGCCAGTCGGGACACGTCGATGTCGTCCAGCGAGGCCGCAGACCGCCAGCCCGCACCGTTTGGACGCCACGTCCAAAGAGACTCGTCCGTTGCCATGAGGAGCGTACTGCCGTCCGGCATCCACGCGTGGAAGTCTCCCGTCTCCGTCCCCGGCGTGGCCGTGAGACGGCGCGTGTGAAGCCCCCCGTCGGCCTTGAGCTTGTGGATGGCGGTCGTGGAGTCCGCATGCACGCGAACGAAGCTCACCGCGGGCGCCCCGGGAATCGAGCGCACGGAGCGCCCGATGCGTGAGGCGATCACCGTGTCCCGCCCCGTCACCGCGTTCGCCAGATGCAAAGTCGGCGGGCTGCCGAGCACGAACAGGGCGACCCGGTCCTGATCGAGCCACGCGTGGTAGCCGATGGAATCGGCGTCGGGGAAAATGGGGGCGATCGGCTCGCCCTGGGCGGAATAGTGCCAGAGCCGCTGGCGGCCGTCGGCCTCCACGCGGACGACGCTCAGTCCCCCACCGGGGCGGGGCGTGGGTGAGTATTCGCTCTCCGGGGTTCGGGTGAGCCGGGTCGTCGATGGGTCCTCCGCCGCGAGGGACCGACGGTACACCTCGGACTGCTCGCCGCGGATGGAGGTCCAGAGCACGCCTTCGCCCTCCGGCGTGAAGGCGGGCTGGTTGTCGTACCCCGAACGCTGGGTGACGGGCTCTCGCGGCCCCAGGCGGACGGTGCCCCCGGTCGTATCGAGGGACGCAAGCAGCACGTTCGAGGTCGGCGCGGCCGTGGCAATCGAATCGCCGGCCGTCTGCGAGTCGGCGCCCGGATTGCCCCCGCAGCCGCCGGTTGCAAGGCCCACGACCACGAGGGTGAGAAATGCGAAGCGTCCGGGAGGTCCATTCAGCATAATGCGGCGCCACCGATCTCAAGGAGACAATGCATTGGGGCAGACGGGCCTACGGAGGACTCTCGTTCGGGGTCGCCTGGCGAAGTCGCGGCGGCAGGGGCACGTCGAGCGCAATCGCAACCACCCGGAGCAGGTCCCCCTCGGCGTCCGTGACCGTCTCGTCGGCGAAGGCGCACTGGGCACAAGCGGCAATCACGGCCTCCTTGAGCGAGGGGGCGGCCACGGCCAGCCGATCCAGGGCGGCGTCGAGCTCCTGGGCCGACACCGAGCTCGGCTCCATGCTGTCCACGTGGTAGCGTTCCCGCAGGGCCTCGACCCCGGCCCGGAAGGCCCGCCGGGAGGCCCGGGCCTCCTGGTGCCCCGCCGAGGCCAGTCCGGAGAGAAGCACGGTCAGGTGGCTTTTCGCATCCGCAAACCGGCGCACCTCCACGCGCTCCGCGGTGGGTTCAGCCAGGTGCTCCAGCCGGTGCCGGACGATGGTTTCCAGGGCGTACTCGAACAGCGTGAGCCGGTCGTCGGCCTCGGCGAGGGCCCGGAGCGTCTCGTGCAGGCGGGCCCGCTGCTCCTCCGAGCACTCGCGGAGCGCCGGGGCCGCCAAATCCAGGAGTGGGAGCCGGATCCGAGACGGCAGCTCGGCGACGTTCGGGTACAGCCGTTCCGTCTCCTCCACCACGGGCGGGGTCTCCCGGTGCCGCAGGATCCGCACCTGACGCTCACGCATCGCGTCCTCGTCGTCGAGCAGCAACGCGTAGGCGACCGCCACTGCGCTCAGCGGCTCGTGGACGGCTCGGTACAGCGCCTCCGGCACTTCGTCCCGAAGCTGGCGGCCCCGCTCGACCTGATCGGCCGACACTGTCCCGGCCTGCTCGACGACCTCCTGCGCGTCGGATTGGGAGGACGGTCCTTCGCTCGGAGACCCGGACGCCAACCCGGAGACGGCCTGCGCGGACGCCGCCGATCCCGCGGCCGCCTGTTTCTGACGCCTGCCTCCCGCCGCCGCCTCCGCGCCTTCCTCCTCCGCCCCTTCTTCCCCCGTCGTCTCTGCCGACACGGACGGAAACGTCCCGTCGAACGACGGATCGATGCGCTCGATGCGCTCGGTGAGCGGAGGATGCGTGGACACCCAGCGGGACGAGAAAACCCCCTCGCCGAGGGCGTAGCCGATAAAGAGATGACTGGCCTCTTCGGCCTTGTCCGCTTCCACCCGCGCGCCCTCCACGTGCCCGCCGATCTTTTTCAGGGCCCCCCCGATGCCGTCGGGATTTCGGGTAAACTGCACGGCGGAGGCGTCGGCCAGATACTCGCGCTGTCGAGAGACGGCCGCCTTGATGAGCCGTCCGCAGAAGAACCCGGCGAACCCGATGATCAGCAGCGCGAGGCCCAGTGCAAGAAGGGCCAAACGTCCGCGTCCGCCTCGATCCCGGCTCCGTCCGCCGTAGAACGTCGACCGCATCAGCACCCGGCCGGTAATGCCCACCAGGAGGATGCCGTGGAGCAACCCAATCAGGCGAATATTGATGCGCATGTCCTCGTTGAGGATGTGGCTGAACTCGTGCGCGATCACGCCCTGAAGCTCGTCGCGATCGAGCAGCTCCACGCAGCCCCGTGTCACCCCGATCACGGCATCGTCCGGGGTGAAGCCCGCGGCAAAGGCATTGATGCCGTCCTCCTCCAGCACGTAGACCGGCGGCACGGGCACCCCGGACGCAACGGCCATCTCCTCCACCACGTTGAGCAGCTGGCGCTCCGCCAGGGTGTCGGGGTCGTGGCCAAGCTTCTTCCCCCCTAGCGACTCGGCCACCACGTGCCCGCCGTCGCGCAGCGACAGAATCTTGACGACGCTCCCGCCGCCCACGAGCGCGAGGGTGCCCAGGAGCACGACCAGTGCGAGCTGGGGCTGCAGGGGATTGACCGGGCCCCCGCTCAACCCCCGAAACAGGACCACTGCGAGGTACACGCCCACGACGATGCTCGTTACGGCCAAGGCGAACAGCCCAATCAGCTTCGTCGTGTTGCGACGGGCCTCGTCCTGCCGCTCAAAGAAGTTGCGCATGGGCTCAGGGTCTTTGGGCAGTGACTGTGCCAGATTCCGATGGGCAGTGGCTTCGTGAGGAACCGTAGTGCGTGAAACGTGACGCGTGAAATGGCCTGGAGGGGCTGCTCTCACTTCTCACGCATCGCTCCTCACGAAAACGACACGTCGGGCGCCTGCCGCTGCTCCGCCACCTCGACCCGAAAGAGCTCCGCCTCGTTGTAGTTGAACATGTTGGCGAGAATAACGGTCGGGAAAGATTCCCGCTCAGTGTTGTAGCGCGTGACCGCGTCGTTGTAGGACTGCCGGGCGAACGAAATCTTGTTCTCCGTGGTGCGCAGCTCCTCCATCAGCTCGTTGATCGACTCGTTGGCCTTGAGCTCCGGGTAGTCCTCCGCCACCACCATGAGCTGCCCCAGCGACCCACTCAGCATCTCCTCGGCCTTGTTCAGGAACTGCATCGCCTCCGGGTCGCCCGGATTGCTCTTGGCCTTCTCGCTGGCTTCCATGGCCTGGCTGCGCGCCTTCGTCACCGCCTCCAGGGTCTCCCGCTCGTGGTCGAGGTAGCCCTGGACCGTCTCGACCAGGTTGGGAATGAGGTCGTACCGGCGCTTGAGTTGGACGTCGATTTGGGAGTAGGCGTTCTCGTACCGATTCTCAAGCTGGACAAGCGTGTTGTACTTGCTAATGGCGTACCCTCCGACCAGCAGAATCGGCAGGAGGAGTATCCCGAGTACGATAAGGGCAGTCCACATGGGCAACGGGGAGTGTTGTTAGCGGGCAACGGCGATGGGCGTGTTCAAGATATTTTGGACACCGTACAGTCTATGCATTGAACAGAGATAAGAAAAGTAGAACTCCACTGCAATCGCATCTTGGCCTTGGTGATCTGAAATTGTCCTCACCAAAGGCAGCGTTCCGGTGCGCTCCCGTCCCCACCCGCCCTGTCGCCCAGGCGTTCCTGGCTGGGTCGGTGATCAAGGGCAAACGAGCCCCCCTCAGAGGAAACCGTTCACGTGCGGTCGTGCTGGGAACCCCCACCGGGCCGTGCCGTGCGTCTCGATGGATTTGGTGTCGTCGTCAGAACCGTCTCGTCCTGTATGCTGCATGCGCTGGCCACCCGCCTTCGGGCCGAGTGGACTCGCCTCCGCCGCGCCGCCGCGTCGCTCGATCGGCAAACGGCATTTGTCCTCGTCGTCGCGGCACTGCTCGTTGTTCTGCAGTTCATCCTCGGAGACCGCGACCTCTTTCGGCGTCACCTAGCCTCGGTCGTTCCGTTGGCCTGGCGCGGACTCGCCGGCTGGGGCTGGTGGTTTGGCATGCAGGGCCTGTTTGGGTTCGTCGTACCGGCGGTTGCCCTGCGCACCTTCTTCGTGGACGACGTGGCGGAAATGGGGCTCGGCCTCGGGGAATGGCGGTTCGCAACGGTCGTCGCGGCCCTCTACCTCCCCGTGGTGGCGGCGGGAACGTGGGTCCTCTCCGACGGGGCGGCCTTCCAGGAGCAGTACCCCCACTACACCCCGGCCGCGCGGTCTTGGAGCGTGTTTCTCCTCTACGAGGCGCTCTTCCTGTTCTACTGGATTGGGTGGGAATACCTGTGGCGGGGCTTCGTGCTGTTTGGGACGGCCCCCACCTTCGGCCTCCACGCCATCTTCGTGCAGGCGCTTCCCTTCGCCGCCCTCCACGTCTCAAAGCCCTGGCCGGAGGCCCTCCTTTCCATCGTCGGGGGCATTGCGCTGGGGGCGCTCGTCTGGCGCTGCCGCTCGTTCTGGATCGCCGTGCCCATCCACGCGGCCCAGATGATGCTGCTCGACCTCTGGTGCACCCTGCGCATCCGCACCGACGTGTCGGGGATTGGACTCGACGCACTCCTCGATTTGGCCACCCAGGTCGGGGGCTGAGCGTTCAATCCTGTGTCCCCGGCGCCCGAGCCCCCGACGTCTCTCCCCTCGGTGCCCGTGCAGCTCCACAGGGATTGGCCTTCCTCCGTTCCATTCTACCGATTCCAATCGAGAATGCCGGTAGAGCCAGTCGGGGCTGTCTCCTTTTGGGCGGGTTCGGGACGCCAACCGTTGTAGCGTTAGGGGGCATTTCAAGTCTGTGAGTTAGGGTCCAGAAGCCGTGCGGCCCTCACGTTCGGCCCTCAAAAGAGACGGCGGACAGCGGACACCCCGGGAGTACTCGGTCACTCC
>CAZRPQ010000052.1:0-9604 GCA_964601725.1 uncultured Salinivenus sp.
TGCAGGCGATCCGTTCTCGTCAGGAGAACCCAGAGTGGGAGGGCGAAGAGGGTCCACGCTGCGACTGGGAGCCACAGGGGAGACGCCGTGGCCGCCCCGAGATCGGCCAAAATGTCAAGAATCGGAGCCAGTGTCATCGGCATCAGTGTCCTCTTCTTCGAGGGCATCGATGAGAGCCCTGATCTCTGCCCGCTCGTCGTCGGAGAGGTCTTCCCGCTTCACGAGCGTCTGTACCAACGCCGAGGGAGACCCCTCAAACACCTTCTCCATCAAGCGTTGGAGGAGGCTGTGTTGCACCTCATTGGGCTCCTGCGCGGGCTGGTACACGTACGAGCGGCCCTCCTTGTGGTAGTCGAGATAGCCCTTCTCGGCGAGCTTCTTCATCACCGTCATGACCGTGGTGTATGCGACCTCGCGGTCCTCGAGGATTCGCTCGCGCACGTCGGCCACGGTCGCTTCGCCAAGGTCCCACACGTGATGCAGGACCTCCATTTCGGTTTCACCGAGGTGGGTGAGGGATTTGCGGCGCATGGGACGAGGGACTGTCGGATTTATTACTACTCAACTAGTATTACACAGGTCGTAGAAGCGCAACCCTGTTCAGGGAATTTTCATCTTTGAGGGTGTTCCTGAATCAAGAAGACGGCTGTTTCTCCGAATCCGGAGTGGGGTCGTGGTAGAGGTGCGCGACGCGTTCCGGGTCGGAGCCCCACATGTAGTGGCTCCACAGATACAGATTGCGCAGCTGCTGGCGCAGGGGGCCGTAGCGGCGAAATCGGCGGGCCGAGGTGGTGACGGCCGTGTCGAGGAGACGGAAGCCCCCGTGCCTGCGGAGACGGGCCGCCAGTTCGAGGTCTTCGAAGAGGGGCCAGTCCGGGAAGCCGCCCACGGCTTCGAAGGTCGACCGCTGTACGAACTGGCCCCGATCCCCGAAGCAGAGCCGGATCCACGGCAGGTGGGTGCACCACGCATAAAATCGAAGGAGGAGGGTCGGCTCGTCAAACTGAAGTCGGAACGTGCCGCTGGTCGCATCTGGGTCCTCGAGCACGGTGCGGATGGTCGAAAGGCCGTCCGGGGGAAGAAGGGTGTCGGCGTGGAGAAAAAGATAGACGCTGCCGGTAGCGGAGTCCGCCCCGTGGTTCATCTGAGAAGCGCGACCTTTTGGGGCCTGAAGCACGGTGGCCCCTCGCGACCGGGCGAGCGCCCGCGTCCCATCCTCCGAGCCTCCGTCTACGATGATGCACTCGAATGGGTCGGCCTGTTGCTGAACGCGGCGCAACGTCGGGCCGAGCGTCGTCTCCTCGTTGAGGGTCGGAATGATGACTGAAATACGGACAGGGTCGCGCACTTTACTGCGGGGAATGAGTAGAAAAGATCAGTCCGGGGTAGAGCGACTCCCCGATTTGTGCGGTCACCAGATCATCTGTTTCATACAGAAGACCGATCCCCCGGCCTTCAGGAACTCGCTCGTGTCGAGCTCGACCGGAACGAAGTCATGGGCCCGCAGGCGTTCGTTCGTCTGCTCGCAGCCCTCTTGAATCAGGACGTGCGTGCCGTCCGGGCAATGGCCATTGCAGGCAAGCTGGTGCCGGGCTTCGTGGTCCGGCACCTCGATGGGCGTCTCGAAGAGAGCGTCGATGAGGGCCCGGCCGGTGTCGTCAAATGCATCGGGGGCCACGAGGGCGTGCTCCGCGTCGAGGGGGCACAGGCAGGTGTCGAGATGATAGTAATCGGGGTCGGTAAGGCGGAGCAGGACGACCGGCACGTCCAGCAGGGCACTCAGCGCCTCGTACGCGTCCGGGCTCGTCCGGTAGCCGTACCCGCCCCACAGCAGCCGATGTTCCGGATGCCAGAGAGCGTCCCCCATGCCTTCGAAGTCGGCGTTGAGATCGTCGGGGAGGGTCTCGACGGTGTATCCCTGGTCGTCGAAGAAGCGGGCGTAGTACGGCACCTCGTCCTCTCGATGGGAGGTGTGCATGCGGCTGAGCACGGCGCCCTGTGTATCCGAGTCGGGATTGTAGAAAGGAAGGGTCTGATTGGCGCAGAAGACCATGTCCGGAAGGCCGGATTGGCCGTTCATTACGATGGGCTCCTTGTCGAGAGCTGTGTACGCGGCACGGATGGCCTTCCACTGCTGCCAGGCCACTTCTTTGTTCACCGTCCCCACATTCTCCGCCATGTGGGGGTTGATCACGTACTCGATATTGAAGTACGTGGGAGTAGTGAGGACGACCCGCTTCGGGCGGGGGAGCGTGGGAAGCTCCTCAAGCTCAACGTCAAGGGCATCGGGCGTCTGGTAGACCATAAGATATGGGGGGCAGCGTGGGTGGGAAGGGAGATTATGAAAATACAAGATACCGATGCGGGAGGAGGCTGTCCACCGGCGGACACGAGTTTTCGAGTTATGGGTCCCGGGTGGTGGGTCATGAGTCGTACGGATTCCAGCCGAAAATGTCGGCAGGAGTTGTAGGATTTGTCCCTCATGCGAGTTCAAGGCAGCAAACGTTTAAAGGTTAAAGCCTTGACCGTTAAAGGGTTATGAGAAAAAGATCCTCTTTTGTCTGTCGAATTCGTTTTCCTTTCAACCCAACACGATGTACTCAAAACGGTGTCAGGGTACATGAGTCGGAGGGCATGGGCCACGGGGGGGGGCGGTGTGCTTCCGAACACGCACTATGCGATACGCACTACGAACGGCGCAGGCCTCAAAGAGGCCGACAAACTGCGTCTTAAAAGTCTCGCCGGGCAAACCAGTAGCCCGTGACGCCGTAGGCTGCGCCGCCGAACAGGAGCGAGGAGACGAACGGGTACCACGAGGAAACCGCCGAGCCCTCGGCGAGGGTCGAGACGATCTCAGTCACGCCCGTGAAGTTGGGGAGCGTATGGTACAGTCCCCAGAAGACGGGTCGTCCCACCGGTCCCAGCGCCGGACTGATCTGGTCGGCGGCCGCCAGGACGATCGACACAAAGATGAGGCCGTACGAGACGATGAGGCCCAAGGCGGTGCTTTCGGTCCATACGCCCATCAGCGTGACGGCCGCGTACATCACCGCGAACATGCCGATCACGAGCAGGATGGAGAGGAGGAAGCGCGGGTTCCAGATGCCGGTCTTTAGCGACATGATGATCCAGACCCCGCCGAGAAGGTAAAGGGCGAGCACAGCGACGGCGCTCCACACACCCAGCACGTGACCGAGCAGTGCCTGCACGCGGCCGATGGGTTTCGACAGGAGCAACTCCACCCGCCCGTCCGACTGAAGCTCGGGAAAGAGGGAGGCGGACGCAAAGAGGGCGAGGAGGATGCCGATCCAGTACGCCACCCCGGCCACAACGGACTCGACGGCGATTACGACGTTGGACAGCGTCATCTGGGGACCGTCCTCCCCCATGTCCTCGGGGGTGGCCTCCTGCCCAAAAAGACGGATGCCGGCGAGGGATCCTTCCACCACGTCGAGGTTGAGGGCAAACGTGACGGCCAGGAGGACCAGCGAACTAATCACGAAGAGCCCCAGGACGATTTTTCGGGCCCAGAGCTCCCGGAACGTGACGAGGACGAGGGCAAGCAGGGGGCGCATGGCGTGGGGGCGTCGGGCGTTGAGCGTTGGGGGTTGAGCGTTGGGGGTTGAGCGTTGGGGGTTTTGCGTTAGGGGTTTTTCGTTGGGCGTTTTGCGTTCCGTCTCGCCGCACGTCTGCGACGACGGGCTCAGGACGAGGACGGGGTGTCGACCACGTCGATGAAGTAGTCTTCGAGCGACTGCCGCAGCGGCGTGATCGACTCGATCTGGACCTCCGCTCCGCGCAGGCGGTCCAGCACGGCGTTCAGGGTCGTGCGGTCGTCGGCGTGGACCCGGTACTGTTCCAGGTCGGGAGTCGGGGGAGTCCCGTCGGGGGCGGGTTGCAGGGCGGGTGCCGCTTCCTCCAGGAGTGCGTCAGGGACGGGGGTGGCCACGAGATCATACACCCGCTCGACGGACGTGAGCTCCTCGACGCTCCCTTGCCGGACGAGGGAGCCGTCCCGTAGGATGGCGATCTGCGTGCACACCTTTTCCACCTCCGAGAGCAAATGCGAGTTGAGAAAAATCGTAGTCCCCTCGTCCTGCAGCTCCAGCACGATGTCGCGGATGGCGCGGCGCCCCACCGGGTCCACGCCGCCGGTCGGCTCGTCGAGAAACAGCAGGTCCGGGTCGTTGAGCAGAGCCTGGGCCAGCCCCAGCCGCTGGAGCATCCCCTTCGAGAACGTTTTCACCTTCGAGTCCCCCCGCTCGCCCAGATCAAGGCGGTCCAGGAGCGCCGGAATGCGGTCGTTGCGCTTGTTGCGGGGCACGTCGGCCAGACGGCCGTAGGTGTGCAGGGTCTGCACGGCAGTCAGAAAGCCGGGGAAGCGGTGGTTTTCGGGGACGAACCCGATCCGTTGTCGGGCGGCGGGGTCGCCCGCGGGCCGGCCGAAGAGGTGGGCCGTTCCACTCGTGGCGTGGACCAGACCGAGAAGAATCTTTACGAGGGTGGTCTTT
This sequence comes from uncultured Salinivenus sp., assembly GCA_964601725.1. Lineage (GTDB taxonomy): Bacteria > Bacteroidota > Rhodothermia > Rhodothermales > Salinibacteraceae > Salinibacter. Next base: position 4,512 of record CAZRPQ010000052.1, read on the forward strand.
CCCGCGCCGTTGGGGCCAAGGAGGCCGAAGATGGCGCCCTCTTCGACCTCCAGGGACACCTCATCGAGCGCCAGCACCTTCGATCGCCGCAGCAGGCCGGTGCGGTAGGTTTTCGACAGTGACGAGACGGAGAGAGCGGGCATATCGGCAGGGGATTAGTTGCTCTCGTCGGACGCCGAAGGGGCGGAGGGCTCGGGCTGGTCGTTGGGCTCAGGCGGTGGGAACGCCGCGTCGGCCCGGATGAGGGGGGCTGCTCGCCGGGAGAGCAACCTCCAAAAAGAGCAAAAATATTCCTCCAATGATGTCCGGAACGAGCGTCTGCGCCCCAGATCCAACGGCGAGACCCGCGATGCCGGCGGTGGCGAGCAGGGCCCCAATGTCGAGCCCGAGTTCACTGAGCACCATGATGGCACCGACCGCCCAGACGGCGTACCTCGCCGTCGACTGGAGCAATTTGCCAAGCGCAACGGCACGCCGTCGTTTCGGATCCGTGGCGGGGAGGTCTTCGACCGTAGAGATCCACTGGTGCTGGTGCGTGCCCCGCCGGACGAGGAAGAGACGGAGAGCGGTGAGGCCGAGGAGGCGCCCCCTGCCGAGGAGGAATGTCCGCAGACGAGGAGATTCGAACCACGCCTGCGGGGTGCCGAGCTGTAAGGCGAGGGGAACGTCGAGCAAAACAGGGGTGACAGGGGGCGTGCAAGGAATGCAACAGCATCGGCGGCGGTTACGCCTCCGTGAGGGCGTCGATGCCGGGAAGTGTGGCACCTTCGAGGAACGTGAGCAGGGCGCCCCCGCCGGTGGAGACGTGACTGATGCGGTCGGAGCATCCGGATTCTCCGAGCGCCGACACCGAGTCCCCCCCGCCCACGACGGAGAAGGCCCCGTCGTCGGTCGTGTCGGCCACGGCATCGGCGATGGCCATGGTGCCCCCCGCGAACTGATCAATCTCAAACACACCCATCGGCCCGTTCCACACGACCGTAGCGGCGTCGAGAATGACGTCTCGATACGTCTCGACGGTGGCGGGCCCGATGTCGAGTCCCATTTGATCTTCCGGAATGTCGCCTTCCACGACCGTGCCCTCTGCATCTTCTTCCGGCGCGTCAGCCACAACGTGGTCGCTGGGAAGCACGAGGGTGTCTTCTGCCCCCTCGTAGAGAGATTCGGCTGTCCCCAGTCGATCGGCCTCGATGCGGGACGTGCCCACGTCGTAACCGAGAACCTGCAGAAAGGTATAGCTCATGGCCCCGCCGATGAGCAGGTGATCGGCCGTTTTGGACAAGGCCTGGATCGTCCCAAGCTTGTCGGACACCTTCGAACCGCCGAGGATGGCCACCATCGGACGCTCGGGATGATCGCGGACCCGAGTCAGGGCTTCGATTTCCGTTTCCATCAGGCGCCCCATGGCAGCCTTGTCCACGAACTCGGCCACCCCGGTCGTAGACGCGTGCGCTCGGTGGGCCGTCCCGAAGGCATCGTTGACGTACACGTCGGACAGGCTGGCGAGGGCCTTCGCAAAGTCCTCGTCGTTGGATTTCTCGCCGGCGTCGAAGCGAGTGTTCTCCAGCAAGATGACACTTCCATCGCTCATGCCGTTGACGATCTCTTCGACGGTTCCGCCCACAGTGTTGCTGGAGAACCGCACCCGTTCCTCGATCAGCGTGCCGAGGTGGTCGGCCACGCAGGACAGGCTCAGGTCGGGGTTCGGCTGGCCGCCCGGCCGTCCGAGGTGGCTGATAAGGATGGCCTTGCCGTCGTTGTCGAGGATCTGACGAATGGTCGGGAGGGCGGCCCGGATACGGGTGTCGTCCACCACGCGTCGGCTTCCATTCTCGGGGCTGTCGAGCGGAACGTTGAAGTCGACGCGGACCAGGACGCGCTTGCCGCGAACGTCGATGTCGTCGAGGGTCATCTTTCGCATGGGACGTGAGGGTTGGGCAATAGACCGATAACATTCGAGTCCCGACCACCGTTGAGTGCGGTCGATTCGCGGTCCCGCGTTGCAAACTCTCCGAGGGGGCACTGGGGCGGGCAACGCGCAGGGACCCCGCTACGCGGAGTCGGCCGAGAGCCGCTCCACGAGGTCCACCGTCCGCTGGGCGTAGCCCCACTCATTGTCGTACCAGCCCACGACCTTGACCTGCGAACCGGCCACGTTTGACCACGGCGCGTCGTAGATGCAGGAGTGCGGGTTGTGGACGACGTCGCGGGAGACGATCGGGTCGTCGCTGTAGGCGAGGATGCCCTCGAGCTCGCCATGGGCCGCCTCACGGAAGGCTTCGTTTACGTCCTCGATGGTCACGTCCTGCTCCACGACTGCCGTCAGATCCGTTACCGAGCCGTCGGGGGTGGGCACGCGCATGGCCATGCCGTCGAGCTTCCCGTCGAGGTGGGGCAGTACCTCGCCGACGGCCTTCGCGGCGCCGGTCGTCGTAGGGATGATCGACTCCGCCGCGGTGCGGGCCCGGCGCAAGTCACTGTGGGGACCGTCCACGATGTTCTGGGAGGAGGTGTAGGCGTGGACGGTGGTCATGAGGCCGCTCTCGAGTCCAAAGGCATCGTCGAGGACCTTCACGAGGGGGGCCAGGCAATTCGTGGTACAGCTGGCGTTGGAGACGACCTCCTCGTCACCGGTCAGTACATCCTCGTTCACGCCGAGAACGACCGTCGCGTCCACCTCGCTCTTGGCAGGGGCGCTGATCACGACCTGATCCGCGCCGGCAGTCAAGTGCTGCGCGGCCTTCTCCCGGGTCCGGAAGACGCCGGTCGACTCAATCACCACGTCGGTGTTGAGATCGCCCCACGGGAGTGTCGTGGGGTCTTTCTTGCTGAAGACCGGGAACCGCTCCCCATCGATCACGAGGGCATCGCTGTCCAGGCTCACGTCCCCGGGGTATTGGCCGTGCACCGTGTCATATTTGAACAGGGTCGCCAACGTCTCGGCGTCCGTCAGGTCATTGATGCCTACGATGTCGATGTCTCGCTCCTCGCCTTCGAGCAGTGCCCGAAAGCACAGCCGCCCAATGCGGCCAAATCCATTAATCCCGAGCTTGATAGCCATAATTCAGATTCAGTCTGAGTTCGACAGTCGAACGAACAGCACGCCACGACCACGGCGTTCAACCGTGCACCGCGCGAGGACACTTGCGAAGTGTTCAGGTGCGAAGGGAAAAAGTCTCGGACATGACGCGTCCCTAAGTTATAAAATATCCGGAAGCCTCCTTGGTAAAGATCACATGCAAAACCATTCCCGTTGCCGGTCGGTCTAGCCCCATTGGAAACGAACGAACGACGGTGCGTTAAACGGCATTCAGTGTCTCCGCCGGGTGAGGCCCTCAACCTCCACCCCCCTTGGAGCAAATGACTTCGCATTCGTTCGTATTCTGGAACTTCTGCTGCACATGACTGCCCTCCAAACGCCCGAGAAAACGTCCCGCCGCAAAGAGCTTCGACAAAACATTTTCGTCGACCTCTACGCCCGGGCACTGCTTTTTTACGAGGAGTACCGTCGAATAGCGCAGGGACTTGGGGTGGCGCTCCTCGTGCTTGTACTGGCCATTCCGGGGTACATCTACTACCACCAGCAGCAGGAGCAGGCAGCCAACCAGGAGCTTGGGCGAATCCTTCCTGTCTACGAGCAGCAAAGCTATCAACTGGCCCTCGACGGGACTGGGGACCGGCCTGGGCTCCTCACGATTGCCGATGAGTATAGCAATACGGATGCCGGCAATCTCGCCACCTTTTACGCAGCCAACGCCCTGTACCGGCTCGAAGAGTACGACCGGGCCCTGAACTACTTCGAACGATTCGAAAAGAGCCAGGACTTCATCGGGGCGAGTGCCTACGGAGCGCAGGCGGCCATCCACGAAAACAAGGGAGACTTCGAGCGTGCCGCCCAGCTCTACGAGCAGGCTGCGACCCAGTATACAAACAAGTTGACCGCTCCTGGCTTCCTGCTCAGCGCGGGGCAGGCCTACGAGGAGGCCGGCCAGTACGAGGCGGCGATGAACGTCTATCAGCGGATTCAGGAGGAATATCCAGACTCCGAACAGGCCAGCAATGTCGAGCGCTACATGGCCCGGGTGAAAGTGCGTCAGAAGCGGGCCTCCTCCGGCTGACGCACGGATTCAGGAGTCACAAGTGACGGAGCAGAAGGGGAGCGTTGGGTTTGGGGACTCTTTTCGTTCGGTTCGCCTTCCCTGCTACCCGAGGGGCACGGCAGCGCGGTGCGTTCTGTAGACGAGATTTCCCTTTCAGGATGCCTACGATCTTGGTTGTCGACGACGAGGCGAGCATTCGTCGGACGCTCCGCGAAATTCTGGAGTACGAGGACTTCGAGGTTGAGGAGGCGGTCGACGGGGAAGAGGCCCTGACGGCCCTCCGCGAAAACGCGTACGACCTCGTGATTCTCGACGTCAAGATGCCGAAGATCGACGGCATGGAGGTCCTGGAAACGATTGCCGAGGAGGAGTACGAGGTGCCGGTGCTCATGATCAGCGGCCACGGCACCATCGAGACCGCCGTCGAGTCGACCAAGCTGGGGGCGTACGACTTTATCGAGAAGCCCCCGGACCTCAATCGCCTCCTCGTTACGGTCCGCAACGCCCTGGACCACGGGCAGCTCGAGGTGGAGAACCGGCGCATGCGGCAGGCCATCACCGAGCAGAACACGGGCGATTTGCCCCCCATCATCGGGGAGAGCGACGCCATTCAGGAGATCAAGGACACAATCGGGCAGGTGGCGCCGACGGAGGCGCGGGTGTTGATTTCGGGGGAGAACGGCACGGGCAAAGAACTTGTGGCCAAGTGGATTCACCAGAAGTCGGCCCGGGCCGAGGGGCCGATGGTGGAAGTAAACTGCGCCGCCATTCCGAGTGAGTTGATCGAGAGTGAGCTCTTCGGGCACGAGGAAGGGGCCTTCACGGGCGCCACGCAACAGCGCATTGGCAAGTTCGAGCAGGCCCATGAGGGAACGCTCTTCCTCGATGAGATCGGCGACATGAGCCTCTCGGCGCAGGCAAAGGTGCTTCGGGTGCTGGAGGAGAACGAGATCGAGCGCGTGGGGGGCGAGCACAGCATCTCGGTCGACGTGC
>CAZRPQ010000053.1:0-6679 GCA_964601725.1 uncultured Salinivenus sp.
TCGAGGAGTAAAAATGAGCAGATTGGGCCGCCTCTGAAGTCGCAGTAGCGTCCCATGAGAAATCCGGGATAGCGGAGTTCCAACTACGGATGCCACGCTGGCGGCGGTAATGCCCTCCAGAAAGCGGCGGCGATCCGTCAGACCAAGATCAGATTCCGGCATGAGCTACAGTGGGAGGCCGAATGAACTTTCGAAGACAGCGACGATGGTTGCATATCTATCCTGGGTTCCGTTTTCAAAAAGGGCTTCCAAGTTTAGGAGGTATTGACAATAACGTCCCGCGGGCTGAAGGTTACGCCAATACTTTCGGAGGTGCAAGAAACGCCATCGTCACGACGACGAAGGGGCCGGATGGAGTCGTTCGGTTCGAAAGGCATGCATGCTCCACGCCTAGGCCTGCGCACAGGCGTGTTCACAGACGGATGGGTAGAAGAAACGAGGGGACACGTGTCGTTCAGAAACCTCAGCTCCGGCATAGACGCGGAGCATCTGCAGGGGGGCATCGTTTCGGGCGGCGACGAGGAGGTGCCGCCCATCCGCCGTCCGCAACGAGCGAAGGGCGCGGATCTGGCCCTCCAAGTAGAGATTCGTCTCTGCGGGAGGGCGGGCCGTCCATCGGCCTGTGCTATCTCCGCGAAGCACGGCGCCGAAGCTTGCGTCGTAGAGGCCCTGCGCGGGAATGACGCCGTGAAAATTGCCACCAAGTACGAGGTCGGTGTGTCCATCCTCGGTAACATCGTGGCTCCACACGTCGTACATTGGCGAAAACTGAGCGCGCGGGCAGGGGCCGGACGCTGAACGTCCCGTCGCCTTCATTTTCTTCGAACCATGTCGCAAACGTGGTCGCCTCGTGCACGGTTGCCGACGGAAGAGTCCCCTCCGGCACGATCTCGTCGATGCGACGTGCGCCCAATGATTCGTGCGTCGGAAACTTCTGATCAATGAAGTTGAGCTGTTTGGCCAGCCGAGAGCGCCCGGCAATCGGAGTGGAGCGCCCGTTTCGGTAGCGCGTGAGGATGGGTTCGGTGCGTCCGTCGTCGTCGAAGTCGTTGACGTAGGCGCGCACCGGCTCATCGGGGCTGGCGTTCAGCATAGAATTGAGACCGAGGTTTCCAGCGACGAAGTCGACAGGCTCATCGTTTCCGGTGCGAACCGTGTCGATCGTATTCCACCATCCATTCGTTTCCGCGAGCCCGGCGGCCTTAGTGTCGTCGACAAATTGATCGTCCTCGCGGGAAAATACGGTGATCGGCATCCACTCGCCCACGACGGTGAGATCGAGCCGGCCGTCCCCAGTCGCGTCCGCCCAGACCGCGTCCGTCACCATTCCCACGTCGCGGAGGTCGGGGGCGAACTCGTCGGTTACGTCCGCAAAGTGGCCCGTTCCGTCGTTCTCTAGAAGAACGCTTTTCGGATCCACGCCGTAGCTCCAGGGCACCACGCGGCTGCCAACGAACAGGTCCTGGTCCCCGTCTCCATCGTAGTCGAAAGCCTCAACGACTGACCCGCTTCGTCGCAGGATCGGGAGGCGGTCGCGCGCTTTCGTGAACGTGCCGGAGCCGTCGTTTATGTGCAAGCGATCCGCCAGCGCCGGGGCTTCATCGGTATACTCGTTTCCTCCACTTACCACGTACAGGTCCTAATCCCCGTCGCCGTCTGCGTCGAAGAAGGTCGCCCCGATGTCCTCCGAAATCTGATCGTCAGCAAAGAGGTCCTCGTTCGTCGGGACGAACCGACCGCTGGGCCGCTGCACGAGGAGACGCCCGGGCTGCTTCTTCGCTCCTCCGACGTAGAGATCCTCACGGCCGTTCCCGTTCACGTCTCCAACAGCGAGCCGTGGGCCTTCGGTGGACAGCCTCTTTGGGATGAGCCCTTCCCGCGTAAAGTCCACGGATTGATTTTCCCGGTGGGTCGCCGCGTCGAGGTCGATTTCCTCCGTGACGTCTGCGAACGGCTGCGTCGAGGGATCGGGAAGGGGCGGTGTGGGGCGATCGGTCGTCGACGCCGGGGCGGCGTCGGATTGTCGAACGGTCAGCACCTGATCGCTCGCGACGTCGCTGAAACGCTGCGTGCGCCCGGCAGGCCACGCCACGGTGACCCGATCGAGCGTATCGGCCGTTCCTACCCCTACAGTGAGCCGGTGACCCACGGTGGATTGAAAGCCACGCACCGGCATCTGTTCTTTGTAGATCGTGGTGCTGTCGGTCTCTACGGTGACCTGCGCACCGACCCCGAACGGGTTCTCGCCCTCGCCTTCCAGGGTGAGCTGGAGCGAGTGACGGTTCGAACGACGATCTGCCTCGTTGCGGTAGACGAAGCTTTCCATGTTCAGGTTGTTGACGACGAGGTCGAGGTCTCCGTCGTTGTCGAGATCGCCGTAAGCGGCCCCGTTGGAGAAACTGGGAGTATCGAGCCCCCACTCGGCCGTCGCGTTTTGGAACACCAGTCCCGTCGTGGAATCGGCCCCGAGCGCGTTGCGGAAGGCATAGTTGGAAATCTTGTTCGAAGGGATATCCTCAATCAGGTTTAGAAACTCGGATCGTCCGCGCTCCTTCATCCGGCGGGCTGTCTCCTGGCTCATCAGTTCTTGGAGGAAGTCCTGATTGGTAACGTCCTTGTAGACCCCATTCGCGACGAAAATGTCCTTCTGACCGTCGAGATTGAAGTCGGCGATCAGCGCGCGGGCCTCCTTCTCGCGACCCGCGGCCACGAGATACCGGGGCGACTCGGGAATCAGCAAAAGCGTACCGAAGAAGATGGACGCCGGAAACAGCTCCATCCAGAACATCCACTGCCAGGCGTCGAACCCGAACCAGAACGTGCTCGACGCGCTTCCGGCCGCACCGGCAATCAGGTAGTTGTTCAGAAACGCCATGAACAGCCCGATCACGATCATGAGCTGCTGCAGCGTCGCGAGGCTTCCGCGAATACTAGGGGGGGCAATCTCGCTGATGTAGGCGGGGGCAAGAATGCTAGCGGCGCCGACGGCGAGCCCCCCGAGCAACCGGAAGAAGACGAACTCGGGCGAGCTGCCGGCGATGCCGGAGCCCCACGCACTGATGATGAACGCGACCGCCGTCAGAATCATCGTCGGGCGGCGACCAAACTTGTCGGCCAGGTTGCCGGCGAAAAACGCCCCCACCGCGCTGCCCAGCAGCATGGAGGCGACGTTGAACCCGGTGCCGACCTCGTCGGACCCGAATTCAGACTGAAGGGCCTCGACTGTTCCGTTGATAATGCCGCTGTCGAGCCCAAACAGGAAGCCCCCGAGCGCCGCCACCAGGGAAAGAAAAAATTTTCGTGACGTTGTCGTCGGCCAGTTCCGAAAGGTCCACGTCGTCGGTGTTTGATTCCATGGTTGATTGTCCCTCGGGGTGGTTATGAGTGAAAAAGAATGGGGGCGATCGACCCTTCTACGTTGTCCAGTGGAATCGCACGCTTGCTGTTGTCAGGAGCCTTGCTCCAGACTCTGAGCCAGATCCTGATCGGCTGGAGCCAGCTCTGTAGGAGCAAACCGAAGACCAAAGGTCAATGGTGCGTTGCTGACGAGAGAAGAGGACGACAGGGGTGGAATCCATCAAGAGTCTCCCGGTACGCGCGGGCAAACCTACGAGTCGAGTCGCCCCTGTGCAAATTGACGGGAGGTCGAGCAGGTGATCGCGGGTTAAAGGCGCGGTCGAGCGATGGACGCTGACCTGACCCTAATCCGGGAAAGACGTCTGGGTAGTAGGGGGGAATGGTGGCGTTGGAGTCCGAGGGACTGCCGTCGCCATCACGAGGGGTCGGATAGGCTGCGGGAGCTGGGTTCAATACGTGCTTGGGATTCTTGGGACTATCGTGCTCGACAGAATAGTGTTGGGCATTTGCCTCGAAAAGACAGTCAACTGTTCCCTTGCTGGCGCTCACCATCTGCCTCAGGGGCTTTCACGAGCGGATACCGGGGGGGCTGTCCGATGTAATCGAGCGGATCGTGTTCGGAGCTGGTCCCTCGCGGAGACGCCACCGGGTGGACCATAGCGAGGGGGGCACTCAGGTCCGGACCGACCGTGCCCAGGAGCGACTCCTGCTTTTGTTTGGTTAAAATCAAAAGTGGGCTGGGAGACTGCAAGGAATCTCTGTGTGGGGGACTGTTTGAACCTTTTGGCCACGATTGTGGCGAGAAAAGAAGCCCCAGAAACAATTGAAAGCCGTCAATCTTGATGGTCCGGCGGGAGCTCAGGGTCGAAAAAAGTACGTCATCGGTGGGAGCGTAGCAGTGTTGAAGGATCTTCCGGCGTTCTCATCGATCGCAGAACGTTTCGGGAGGATCCGTTCGTAGTTGAGAGGAAACTCCCAAGTCCGCTGTGCAGAACGCGAGGGCGTGAAGGATTTCCCCAAGCGGTACCTGTTTCATCTATGTGCTGTCTCTAATGCCCGTATCGTTCTCCCATCGTCTCATTGTCGCGGTTGCAACGATCGCTTGGCTCGTGGCTGGATGCAACCCCGATGCGTCTTCCCCGTCTCGAGCCGACCGTCCGCCTGCTGAGTCGGGCGAAACGCTCTTCACGAAACTGCCCGCGGCCCACACCAACGTCGACTTTGCCAACGAACTGACCTACACCGAAGACACCAATGTCTTCACCTACCGCAATTACCACAACGGCGGCGGGGTGGCCATTGGGGACTTCAACGGCAACGGGTACCAGGACCTCTACTTCACCTCCAATCAGGACGACAACCGGCTCTACCTGAACAAGGGCGACTGGTGGTTCGAGGACGTGACGGCGTCTGCCGGGGTGGCCGGCACGCGCGCCTGGTCCACCGGCGTGGCCGTGGCCGACGTGAACGGGGACGAACGGCTCGACATCTACGTCTGCAACTCGGGCGAACTCCCCAACGACGACCGCAGGAACGAGTTGTTCATCAACCAGGGCCCCGACGAGAACGGAGTCCCCCAGTTTGAGGAGCGAGCCGCCGAGTATGGGCTCGACCACCCGGGATACTCCACCCACGCCACCTTCCTCGACTATGACAAGGATGGGGACCTCGACCTCTACCTCCTGAACAACGCGTTCACGCCGATCAGCGAGTTCGACCTCCGGAAGAACCGGCGCGGCGAGCGCGACTCGCTGGGCGGCGACAAGCTCTTCCGCAACGACGGGGGCACGTTCACGGACGTCACCGAGCAGGCCGGCATCTACGAGAGCGAGATCGCCTTCGGCCTGGGCGTCAGCGTGGGGGACCTGAACCGCGACGGCTGGCCCGACCTGTACGTCTCCAACGACTTCTTCGAACGGGACTACCTCTACCTCAACAACAAGGACGGGACGTTCCGCGAAGTCCTGCCGGAGCAGATGCCGACCACCAGCCTCTCCTCCATGGGCGCCGACATCGGCGACCTGACCAACGACGGCTGGCCCGACCTCTTCGTGACCGACATGCGCCCCAGGCGCGACGATCGGCTCAAGACGACCTCGACCTTCGAGAGCTGGTCGACGTACCAGACGAAGGTGCGGAGCGGCTATCACCACCAGCTCCAGCACAACACGCTGCAGCTCAATCGCGGCACTGGTGCGTTCAGCGAAATCGCCCAGCTCGCCGGGGTCGACGCGACGGACTGGAGCTGGGGGGCGCTCATGGCGGACTTCAACCTCGACGGCCAGACGGATATCTTCGTCTCGAACGGCGTCTACAAGGACGTGACCGACCAGGACTTCGTGGCGGAACTGACCACCCGAGCGACCGCCGAGCGGATGAAGGAGCGCGGCCGGTCCGAATTTCTCAACCTCATCGAGGAGATGCCGTCGGAGCGGCTTCCGAACTACGCCTTCCGCAACGAGGACAGCCTCCGCTTCGAAAACGCCGCGGCGGAGTGGGGGCTCGACGCTCCCAGCTTCTCCAACGGGGCCGCGTACGGGGACCTCAACAACGACGGCACCCCCGATCTCGTGGTCAACAACCTTGGGCACAAGGCCTTCATTTTCCGGAACGAGGCCGCCACCAAGACCGACCACCGATTCCTCCAGTTCACGTTGGACGGCGAGCCGCCCAACACCGGCGGGCTCGGGACGACGGTGACCGTCGAGCACGAGGGAGCGACCCACTACCGGAAGCAGTACCCGGTGCGCGGCTTCCAGTCGACCAGCGGGGCGCGGCTCACGATTGGGGTGGGCCCCGCCGACACGGTGGACACAGTGACGATTGCCTGGCCCGATGGGCGCGTGGAGCGCCGCACGGACGTGCCCACGGACCAGCGGCTCACTGTGCGGCAGGCGGAGGCCTCGCCGCCGGACTCGGCCGATCGCCCCCTCCCCGTGCCGGAGACGCCCGGCACACCGCCCCTCTTCGAAGACGTCACCGGGGAGGTCCCTCTCCGCCATGCCCACCAGGAAAACGACTACTCCGACTTTCGGCGCGAGCCTCTGCTGCCCCGTAAGCTTTCGACGCAGGGCCCTCGCCTGGCCGTGGCCGATGTCACCGGCAACGGCCTCGACGACGTGTACGTGGGCGGGGCCAAGGGCGAGCCGGGCACGCTCTACACGCAGGGGGCGGACGGGTCCTTCACCTCGACCAACGAGGAGGTCTTTGCGGCGGACGCGACTGCGGAGGACGTGGGCGCGCTCTTCTTTGACGCAACGGGCGACGGCCACAAGGACCTCTACGTCGTAAGTGGCGGCTACGAGTTTTCCGACACGGCCCC
>CAZRPQ010000053.1:6779-9564 GCA_964601725.1 uncultured Salinivenus sp.
ACCGGCTCCGGGCGCCCCGAGCTGGTGGTGGTGGGCGACTGGATGCCCATCACGATCTTTCGGACCGTCGACGGGCGGCTCGAAAAGATGGAGACGACCGGGCTCGACCAGAGCCGGGGCTGGTGGACCCGCCTCCTCGCCGAGGACGTGACCGGCTCCGGGCGCACCGACCTCGTCGTCGGCAACTTCGGTCACAACATGCGTCTCGAGGCCTCGCCGGACGCACCGGTCTCCATGTACGTGGACGACTTCAACCGAAACGGGCAGTCCGCCCCCCTCCTCTCCCACTACGTCCACGGCACGGAGCGGCCGGTGGCCCTCCGCGGTCCCCTCGTTCAGCAGTTTGGCTTCGTGCGCAACCGGTTTCCGACGCACGAGGCGTACGCGGACGCCACGATGGAGGACCTCCTGGCCGATCGTCGGACGGAGAAGACGGTCGTCCGGCGGGCGCACACGTTCAGCAGCGTGGTGGTGGAAAATCGTGGCGAAGGCACCTTCGAGATGCGCCCGCTCCCCACGCGCGCTCAGTTCGCCCCCGTGTTCGGCCTCTACGCCGATGACGTCACCGCGGGCGAACCGACCGACCTCTTCGTGGCGGGCAACTTTCACGGGGCCGCGCCCAACATCGGACGCATGGCGGCCAGCTACGGCACCCTCCTGCGGGGAGACGAATCGGGGAGCTTTACGGCGGTCTCGCCTCGACGAGGCGGGGTTCAGGTGGACGGTCAAGTCCGTGACGTGGCCGTCCTGAAGACCGCCGAACACGGCCGGGTGCTCGTCCTTGCCAAGAACGACGCGCCCCTCCAGATCATCGCCCCGACGACGCCTTGACCCGACGCACGCCCTGACCCGACGCACGCCTTAACCCGACGCACGCCCTAACCCGACGATTGTGAGGGCCGTCCTCCCGTTGCTCGCCCACCACGTACGGTCCCTGCCATGCCGAAACGCGTCTCTCTCCCGCTTCTCGGTCTCCTCCTGGCCCTCGGGGCCGGGGGCTGCGGCGAACCGCCCGGCGAACCGCCCGACGCGCCGGCCCTCTTCGAACAACGGGCGCCGGCGCACACCGGGGTTACGTTCGCCAATGAGCTGTCCGACTCCCCGGACCTCAATATCCTCAACTACCTCTACTACTACAACGGCGGCGGCGTGGCGGTCGGCGACGTCAACGGCGACGGCCGCGTGGACCTCTATTTCACCGCGAACCAGGGCCCGAACGCGCTCTACCTCAACCAGGGCAACTTTCGGTTCAAGGACGTGACGGAGGCCGCCGGGGTGGCCGGCACGGCCGACTGGTCGACCGGCGTCACGATGGCCGACGTCAACGGCGACGGACGGCTCGACATCTACGTCTCCGTCGTCCACGGCCTCCACGGGCTGGAGGGGCACAATGAGCTTTACATCAACCAGGGCCCCGGCGAGGACGGCCTGCCCCAGTTCGAGGAAAAGGCTGGCGCGTACGGGCTCGACCAGCAGAGCCTCGGCACCCACGCGGCGTTCTTTGACTACGATGGCGATGGAGACCTCGACGTCTACCTGCTCAATTCCTCCGTCCACGAGGAGCAGACCTACGGCCGGGCCAAGCTGCGCAAAAAAGGGAGCGAGAAGGCCGGCGATCGGCTCTACCGCCACGACGATTCCTCCTTCGTGGAGGTGACCGACGAGGCCGGCATCTACAGCGGTCGCACCGGCTACGGCCTCGGCGTGGCGGTGAGCGACCTGGACCGCAACGGCTGCCCGGACCTCTACGTCGCAAACGACTTCCACGAGCACGACTACCTCTACTACAACAACTGCGACGGCACCTTCACCGAAGCCATCGAGCAGGCCACGGGCCACGTCAGCTACTCCTCGATGGGCGTCGATGCGGCCGACTACAACAACGACGGGCGCCCGGACGTGGCCGTGCTCGACATGCTCCCCTTCGAGGAGGAGGTTCGAAAAACCAGCGCTGGCGCCGACACGAAAGAAATCTACGAGCTCAAGCGTCGCTACGGCTACCATCACCAGCTCCACCGCAACACGCTCCAGCTAAATCAGGGCAACCGGCGGTTCAGCGAGATTGGCCTCCTGACCGGCATCGCCGCGACGGATTGGAGCTGGGCGCCGCTCTTCGCCGATCTCAACAACGACGGGCGGAAGGACCTCTTCGTGACGAACGGCATCTACCGGCGGCCAAATGACCTCGACTTTGTCCAGTACGCCTCGCAGGACGCGGTCGTACAGAAAATGAAGGAGATCAGCGAGGAGGACCTGAAGATCCAGGAGCGGCTTCCTCAACGCCCCGTCTCGAACTTTGCCTTCCACAACGACGGCGACCTCACCTTTTCGGACTCAACGGCCGCCTGGAACCTCCACCACCCTGGCTTTTCCAATGGCGCGGCCTACGCCGACCTCAACAATGATGGGAGTCTCGACCTCGTCACCAACAACATCGATGCGCCGGCATCCATCTACGAGAACCGGGCCGACACTCTTCTCGAGCACCGGACCCTGACGATCCGCCTGCGAGGAGACGACGAGAACACGCAGGGCATCGGGGCGAAGGTGACGGTGTACCAGGAGGATCGAACGCAGTGGCTGGAGCAGATGCCCACGCGGGGATACCAGTCGTCGGTGGACCCGCGCCTGCACGTGGGACTCGGCACGCGGGACGTCGACTCGCTCACCGTGGTGTGGCCCGACGGCCGCACCGAGACGCGAACGGGCGTGGCCGTCGACCGAACGATTACCCTCCGCCACGCCGACGCGGCCGCCCCTGCGCCTGCCCCCGACACCGCCTCGG
>CAZRPQ010000054.1:0-9460 GCA_964601725.1 uncultured Salinivenus sp.
ACTGGAGGGACCATGGATCAAGACTTTAGCTCAAAATTTTCGTTCGATGATGCTGCCAATGAGGAAGCCAAGATCTGCGTCGTCGGGGTCGGCGGCGGAGGGGGCAACGCCATCAACAACATGGTAGAGAAAGGCATCCACGGCAGCGTGGAATTTATCGCCGTCAACACCGACGCTCAGGCGCTCAACGAGAACCGGGCGCCCCAAAAGATTCAGGCAGGCCAGAGCCTCACGAGCGGCCTGGGGGCTGGGGCCCGCCCCAGCGTGGGCGCCGAGGCCATCGAGGAGAGCAGCAACGAAATCAAGCAGGCCCTCGACGGCTACGACATGGCGTTCATTACGGCCGGCATGGGCGGGGGCACCGGCACCGGCGGGGCGCCCGTGGTGGCCGCCCTCGCCCGCAGCCTCGACATCCTGACCGTCGCCATCGTCACCAAGCCCTTCGACTGCGAGGGGCAGCGGCGGATGAACACGGCCCTCGAAGGCATCGAGCTGCTGCGGGACAACGTGGACACGCTCATTGTTATTCCCAACGAGCGCCTGCTCGACATTGCCGACCAGGACACGAGCCTCATCGAGGCGTTCGAGAAGGCCGACGAGGTGCTCTACAATGCCACCCGGGGCATCAGCGACCTGATTACGGTGCACGGCCTCATCAACCTCGACTTTGCCGACGTGCAGACGACGATGAAGGACGGCGGCACGGCGCTGATGGGCTCGGCCACGGCCTCCGGCGAGAACCGCTCGGAGAAGGCCGCCGTCCAGGCCATCAGCAGTCCCCTGCTCGACGGGCTCTCCATTGCCGGGGCCACCAACGTGCTGGTGAATATTACCAGCGGCCCCTCGCTCGGCATCCGCGAGGCCACCCAGGCGACCAGCGTCATTCAGAAGGAGGCTGGCGAGGACGTGGAGGTCATCTTCGGCACGGTCATCGATGAGAACATCGAGGACAAGCTCCGCGTGACCGTCATCGCCACCGGCTTCGACCGCGACAGGGAGCCGGAGGACGAGGACGACGGCGTGCGGCGGACCGTGCCGCTCGACGAGCAGGACGACGATCCTGCGTCGTACAAGGGCGAGACGAACCTGCGCGAGCTCGATGAACCGGCCTACGAGCGCCGCAGCGCGCCCCTTCGCTCGAAGCAGCAACAGGACGAGCAGACGGACGATGCGGACGAAGAGGACACGGAGGAGGATCCCAACATTCGCCGCCTCCAGGCCGACGACCTCGATGAGCGGGAAGACCGCGACGAGCGCTCCCGCTCCGACGACGAGGACGACTCCGACACGCCGGCCTTCCTTCGCAAGATGATGGACTAAATCGAGTTCGGAATGTGGAGTGGAAAGTGCGGAACGATGTCTCCGCCCCCAACTCCACCCTCCAAACCCCCACCCCGAACTCTACACTTGGATTCTCCGCACTTGAATTAAAGTGGGCCCTCCAGCCCCACCACGGGTTGACCCAGGCGGTGGAGGTGCACGTCTCGTTCCCTTACGGGGCGGGACGTGACCCCGCCGGGACGACCTGACCGTGGCGTCTGAGCAGCGTCGCGGTGCTGTGGTATTGCGCAGGTGGCACGGGAACGTCCGGCCGCCCTCTTGCGCACGCGAGAGCCACGCCCGGCCCCGTGCCGGCGCGTGGCTTTTCGTGTTTGGGGGCGATGGAGACACACAAAACGGCCCGCCGTGACGGGCCGCTTCTGGGAACGGGCAGTGCCGATGAGAGACCGCTCTCCCCGCAATCGGGGACGGCTGGTGCGCCGCTCAGTGCTCCATCGTGAGGACGGCGCGGAAGCGGGCCTCGTTGTTGATCATGCGGTCGTAGGCCGCGTTCGCCTCCGCCAGCGGGAACGTCTCAATTTCGGGGAGGGCGTCGGCCTGCGCGCTGAACGACAGCGTCTCTTCGGAGTCCTTGGCGTCCCCGCTCGGCCATCCGGAGACCGACTTCCGTCCCTGAATGAGCGCCATCGGGGGCACCTCCATGGCCTCCCCCGTGGCGGCCACAATCACGAGGTCGCCGTCGCGGCCCAATCCGCCGACCACCGAGGTAATGGCGTCCGAATTGGGCGCGGTGGCCAGGATGAGGTCGGCCCCGCCCAGGTCCTGGAGCGCCTCGGCCGGATCGGTGCTCGAGGCGTCGACGAAGTGGGAGGCCCCGAGGTCGAGGGCCAGGTCTTTCTTGTCGGCACTCGTGGAGAGGGCCACGACCTCCAGGCCCATCGCCGCGGCGTATTGCACGGCCAGGTGCCCCAGCCCGCCGATGCCCTGCACGGCGACGAGATCGCCCGGACGGAGGTCCTGGTTGCGAAGTGCGTTGAAGGTGGTAATGCCGGCGCAGAGCAGGGGGGCGGCCGCCTCAGCGGCGAGGTCCTCGGGCATCTTCGCGACGGCCTCGGTGGGGACGGTCGTGTATTCGGCGTAGCCGCCGTCAAAGTGGATGCCGGTCACGAGGGCGTTCTCGCAGTTGACGAAGTCGCCCGACCGGCAGGCGTCGCACGTGAAGCAGTGGCCACCGTGCCATCCCACCCCCACGCGGTCGCCTTCCGCCCACTGGGTAACGTCCGCCCCCACCGCATCGACGACGCCGGCTACCTCGTGACCTGGAACCCGCGGATACTCGATGCCGGGAAACGTGCCGTCCTTCACGAAGGCGTCGCTGTGGCAGATTCCACAGGCCTCCACGCGGACGCGAACTTCGTGGTCGCCGGGCGTGGGAACAGGGAGGTCTACGAGTTCAAAGTCGGCGCCGGCACTGGGGACGCGAGCGGCTTGCATGGTGGACATGGGGCAAAGGGGAATGGGAACGGACGGAGAGCGAAGCGTGGACGCGTTCCGGGGACGTATCGCCGACGGGAACGCGGAGTGAATCGAAATGCGGTACCGGGCGAGGCCTCCCGCGTTTCCGGCGGATCCCACGAAACCCCGCTCGCCGAGCGATTCTTCTTCGGGAACGGACTCGATCGGCAGCCGCTTGAGATCCCCTCGAATTTTAGTAAAAACTAAAAACTAATTACAGTCAAAAAATGCCTGGCGGCGGGCGGTCGGTCTCCTCAGCGCACGGCCTCTCGTCGACGTCGGTGTTTTCGCCATGGATTCGTTTCGGAAGCATCTCTTTTCGAATTTGTGAGCCTGGTGGCCGATGCGGAAGAGCCCGGAGCGCCGGTCGCTGCGTTTCTCCCCGTAGTGACGGTGATGGCGACCCTCGCGTCGTCCGGCGTGGCGGGGGCGGCCGGTGTAGCGGGCGCGGCTGGCGCTGCCGGGGCGGCGGGGGCCGCTGGGGGAGGCACGGCCGGGGCCGCAGGGGCGGCGTGACGGTGCTTCGCGTAGGGCGGCCGGGCAGCAGTGCGGGCCTGCAGGGGGAAGTCGATGCGCGGCGCCGGCGTTCCGCCAGACTCTGCGCGGAGGCCCTTCGAGCCTGGAACGAGGACGACGAATCGTGGCCGCCCAATCAAAAAGCCGACGAAAGGGCGCCCCTGGTCTTCTCCGTCGCAAACACGCCTCTGTGACCGGGATACACATACTTTGGCAATCACCACTTCCCTCAATCCACAGTCCCGGCCTCCATGGAAACACAGGAGCATCCCCAGCAGACCGCCCTCGCCGAGATCGGCGAGTTTGGCCTCATTGCCCTCATGCGCGACACGCTCGGCGAGCCCGAAGATGACGCCATCGTGTCCGGCATTGCCGACGACGCGGCCGTCTACCGCGTCGGGGAGAGGCGCGCCCACGTGTTCACGACCGATACGCTCCTCGAGGGCGTGCACTTCGACCGGGCCTTCATGCCGTTGGAGCACCTCGGCTTCAAGGCCCTCTCGGTCAACGTGAGCGATGTCGTGGCGATGAACGCGACGCCGCGCTACGCCACCGTCTCGATCGGCATCCCGCAGAACATTTCCGTAGAGATGGTGACCACAATCTACGAGGGGCTAAAGCAGGCCTGCGACGCCTACGACATGGCCATCGTAGGGGGCGATACGAACGCGTCCCACGGCCTGTCGCTCTCGATCTCGGTCGTGGGGGCGGCGGACGAGGACGCGGTGGTGTACCGGAAGGGGGCCCAGGTGGGCGATAAGGTGTGCGTCACGGGCGACATCGGCTCCTCGTACGCGGGCCTGAAGGTGCTGCTGCGCAACCGGGAGCGCCTGCAGGAGCAGGAGGGGGACTTCGAGCCCGACCTCGATCCCTATTCCTACGTCATCCGTCGCCATCTCGCCCCGCCGGCCCAGCTCAAGGTCATCCAGGATTGGGCGGACGCCGGGATCCAGCCGCACGCCCTCATCGACATCTCGGACGGGCTGTCCGCCGAGGTGCATCACATCTGCGAGGCCAGTGACGTGGGGGTCCAGCTCTACGAGCCGGCCCTGCCCATCGACCCGGAGACGCGCAACACCGCCACAGAGTTCGAGGAGGACGCCACGATTTACGCCCTGTTCGGGGGGGAGGACTACGAACTGGTGTTCACACTGCCGGAGGACGCCCTCGACGCTCTCGACCCGCAAACCTACAGCGTGGTGGGCGAGGTGGTAGACCCCGAGGATCCCGAGCATCCCGTCCGCATCCAGCGCGCCGACGGCGAAAACGCCCCCCTGCAACCTGGGGGCTTCGATCATTTCGACGACTCGTCTCCGGGACAGTAGCGTCTGTCGCCTCCGTCGCCGAGGAAGAGCGAATTACTCGTCGGGAGACTCCTCCTCGCACTCGCTCCGGAGGGCACGGAGTTCTTCTTTGAGGCGGTCGATCTCGGACTCCAGCGTCTCCAGGGCGGCCTCCGCCTCCGCGAAGTCGCCCGAATGCCCAATCTCCTCGAGCACCTGTGCCGCCTCGCTTGCGGGCTTGGCCCGGAGACTTCCCGCGGCCCCCTTCAGCCCGTGGGCCTCCCGCTTCAGCATCTCCGGGTCCTCGTTCTCGACCGCCTCGCGGATGGCGTCCATGTAGTCCGGACAGTCACCGAGGAACGAGTCGATGATCGTAATAATGAGCTCAGGGTTCCCGTCCAGGAGCTTGACGAGGGCGTCGCGGTCAACGGCAGGGAGGGGCATGAGGCGTCTCCTTTCGGCTAAAATGGGCTAAAAAGCACCAGGTCGCATGGTCTTGTTTCCTGGGACTTTATTGTGTCACAAAAAGCATGCGAGAAATGACGCAGGCCCATACTGCGCGTCGGCGTCCTGAGAGGGGGGGCGTCGGGAACGGTCCCCTCGACGCCCGACGACGTGTTTCGTTATGGCTGCTGTTGGCTACACGTGTACGGGGTCGGTCCCCACTGATCGAGCCACGCCTGCCGCTGAGCATGGCGCCGGGCGTATCCGGGGGCCTGTCCAATGGGCGACCCCGGCGGCGTGTCCACGGAGGCAGGGCGGGTCGTCGTGTCGCGGGAGCGGTCCAAAAACCGGGCAATGGACGCCTGGATGGCGGCCCGGTGGGCCTCGGCCTCCGCCGTTTTCCCGGGATGACCCGCAAGCCAGTCCCGAAGCGTGCGGAGGTGCTGTTCGAGCCGGGCCCGCACGGCAGGCGCGCTCTCGGCAGCGTCGGCGCGGTCGAGCAACACGTCCGTCCAGACCTGCTGAACCGTCCGCTGGATTTCAGCCCGGTAGGCGTCGGTCGGGGCATCGGCTTTCCAGACCGCATCCGTGATCTCTGTGAGCGTTTCCTGCAAGCCCGGCAGGGCGGGATCCGCGTCGTGCTGCTCGATGAGCCGCATCGTCCGGGCCGGCACCGTGAGGGCGTCGAGCACCATCGTGGCTGCCGCCTCGGCTGAGGCGTAGGAATCGAACGTCGGGTCGGTGCGCCCGTCGAACAGCTCGCGGTTGTCCCCGTGGCCGGGGGGGCGGGGTGGGATGCGCTCCCGGACGGCCTCCGGCAGGGCGAGGGCCGAGGGCGCTATGGTCCCGAGCAGCGCGTCGAGCGCCGCCGCCTGTCGATCCGGGGGCACGGGATCGGACAGCTGCGGGGTCTCTTCTCCGCGCACCGCGTACTCGTATGCCTCGCCGCCTACGAGCTTCGCCGTGGCCGCCACCTGATAGCGATGCCGCAGGTAGAGGGGCACGAGCACCTCCTCCATGAGCGCCAGGGGCGTCCCATTCTTCACAACCGTGGCGCCGAAGCGGTCGAGCGCCACGCTCCGCACGTTCATCTCCCGCTTGAGCGCCTGCACCATGTTGCTCCCATTGTCCCAGAGGTTCGCTTTCGGGTGAGCGGCGCCAGCCGGTCGGGCATCGGCGTCGGTGACATAGCGCAGGCCCTCCTGCTCCGCTTCCCGCAAAATATGATCGAGCAGGTTGGCCTCGGTCTGGTCGGGGCCGGGCTGCGCGTAGGCGTAGCGGGTCGCGATCTTGTCCCACCGCTCTACGCCGGTGTCGTAGGCCCGGTCGAGCGCAATGGAATCGCCCTGGATCCGGGCGAGCGGCGCCGGGTAGTCCATTACCGAGGCGCGATCGTTGACCGACGCCGCGAAGTTGTGGGCGAGGCCGAGGGTGTGGCCCACCTCGTGCGCCGAGAGCTGCCGGATGCGGGCGAGCGCCATCTCCAGCATTGGGTCCTCGTCGGCGGGGAAGCCATCAGCGTGGGCGCCCTGGTACGGCGCGAGGAGCCCTTCGGCCAGCAGGTAGTCCTGCCGCACGCGCTGCGAGCCGAGGGTGACGTGGCCCTTCAGGATCTCGCCGGTGCGGGGGTCGGTCACGGAGGCGCCGTAGCTCCACCCCCGCGTGCGCCGGTGGACCCATTGGATCACGTTGTACCGCACGTCCATCGCGTCGGCGGTGTCGGGGAGCATCTCCACCCGATAGGCATCCCTGTACCCGGCCGCCCGGAACGCCTCGGCCCACCACCGCGCCCCGTCGAGCAGAGCGCTGCGCACCGGCTCGGGCGTCCCCGGATCGAGGTAATAGACGATGGGCTCCTCCGGCGGGCACACGCCGTCGTCTCCCGGGGGCTTTGCGCAGTGGAGCCGGTGCCGGTTCACGAGGCGCTGGGCCATGGACTCCCCGATGGGCGTTGCATAGTCCTTGTACGACTCGTAGAAGAGCCCGGACCGGGGGTCGAAGCGACGCGGGGTGTATCCGGACGTATCGGGGAGCTCAACGAGCGAGTGCCGCACGCGGAGCGTCACGGCCTGCGGGTCGGCCGCGGTCGCCTGCACATACTCGCCAGGATCTCCGTCCGTCGTAAACGTGAGGCGGGCCTCCAGCTCCGTGTTCTGCGGGAAGGCCTTGGTGTTCTTGAGGTAGGGCGCGCTTCGGCTTTTGTCGAGGGAAAACGTGCCCTGGTCGGTCTCTTCGAGGCGACGAGTCACGCCGTGGGCGTCGCGCACCACAAAATCGGTCGCGTCGACCAGCACGTGGCCGCCCGGCCCTTCCGCCGCCACCGCGAAGCCCCACACGACGCCCGGCGCAAACGCCTCCCGTACGGCCTCCCGCTCCTCCGGATTGTCCGTGGAGGCGCGGTAGTCCAGGTTCGGCGTCACGAGCAGCACCTTCGGCCCCGTCCGCTCGAAGCGCACGATGCGCTGCGTGCCAAGCTGGCCGCGGTCGAGTCCGACGGGATTCGAGCCCAGGCCGGTGGGGAGGGCGCTAAGATAGAGGAAGTCCGTGTCGAGCCGGGGAATCTCCAGCCAGAGTTTGCCGTCCTTCGCATCCCAGTAGACCGGGAAGTAGCCGTCGATCTTCTTCATGCCCTCGGTCTTTTCGGCGATGGTGGGCAGGGGATCGGGGCCCTCGTCCTGGGCCGGGGCCGGCGCTCCTCCGAGGAGAGCAGCCCCGAGCAATAGAAGCAACACACGAATCCGTAGGGGAGGCCCGTCGTTCATGGTCGAAGCGCGTACGCTGTGAGGGAAGGGGGCGAAGGGCGT
Source organism: uncultured Salinivenus sp. (assembly GCA_964601725.1). Taxonomy (GTDB): domain Bacteria; phylum Bacteroidota; class Rhodothermia; order Rhodothermales; family Salinibacteraceae; genus Salinibacter. Next base: position 7,844 of record CAZRPQ010000054.1, read on the forward strand.
TGGGGAACGCCTGTGAGAAATGAACCTACGAAATTTGCTACTGGAAATCGAAACGGCCGACGGGCCTGAAATTCCTGGATTCTTTGCGGGGCGACTGTGGAATTCTCATCCGCCGCGTGCGCATTTTCCATCGGCACCTGTTACGTTTTAAGACGCGTGTATTTTTCGGACGGCGCGTCCCCATTCCAAAGAGGCCAATGGGCCTCGCAGCGTCCGGCACCGTCATCTCATCGAACAATTGATCCCTCCTTATGGAAGTAGGAGCCAACGAAGTCAAGGGCAAAATTGTCGAGGTCCTCGGGCCGGTCGTGGACGCCGAGTTTCCTCCCGATGGCGTGCCCGATATTCTGGATGCCCTCCGGCTCGAGCGCGAAGATCGGCGCGACCTGGTCCTCGAAGTGCAGCAGCACCTCGGGGAGCGGCGCGTGCGGGCCATCGCCATGGACTCGACCGACGGTCTGCAGCGCGATCAGGAGATTGTCGCGACGCAACAGCCCATCACTGTGCCCATCGGGGAAGAAATCCGAGGCCGCCTCTTCAACGTTGTGGGGCAGCCGATCGACGGTCTCCCCGAGCCGGACGTTGAGGAACAGCGCCCGATCCACCAGGACCCGCCCGAATTCGAAGAGCTTGCTGGCTCGCAGGAGGTCCTGGAGACCGGAATTAAGGTGATGGACCTGATCCAACCCGTGCCGAAGGGCGGAAAGGTCGGCCTCTTCGGAGGCGCCGGCGTGGGCAAGACGGTCCTCATCATGGAGCTGATCAACAACATCGCCAAGGCGCACGAGGGCTTGTCGGTCTTCTCGGGGGTCGGGGAGCGCACCCGCGAGGGCAACGACCTGCTCCGCGAGATGATTGAGGCCGGCGTGATGACGTACGGGGAGGAGTTCCGAGAGTCGATGGAGGCGGGGGGCTGGGATCTCGACGCGGTCGACTTCGACGCCATGCAGGAGGAAAGCAACATTTCGCTCGTCTTCGGCCAAATGAACGAGCCGCCTGGCGCGCGGGCCCGTGTGGGGCTCACCGGCCTCACGATTGCCGAGTACTTTCGCGACCTCGGCGGGCGCGACGTGCTCTTCTTCCTCGACAACATTTTCCGCTTCGTGCAGGCGGGGCAGGAGATGTCGGCGCTCATGGGCCGCATGCCGAGCGCGGTGGGCTACCAGCCCACACTTGCCAGCGAGATGGGCGATCTTCAGGAGCGCATTACCTCCACCCAGGAGGGCTCCATTACCTCCTTCCAGGCCGTGTACGTGCCGGCCGACGACCTGACGGACCCGGCTCCGGCCACCACCTTCGCCCACCTCGACTGCACGACGGTGCTCTCGCGCCAGCTGGCCACGCAGGGCATTTATCCGTCCATCGACCCGCTCGACTCCACGAGCCAGATGCTCAACGAGCGGGCCCTCAGCACGGAGCATTACGAGACCGCCCAGGAGGTCAAAGAGATCCTGCAGCGGTACGAGGAGCTCCAGGACATCATCGCCATTCTGGGGATGGACGAGCTGAGCGAGGAGGACAAGCAGGCCGTCAACCGCGCCCGCCGCGTTCAGCGATTCCTGAGCCAGCCGTTCTTCGTGGCCGAGCAGTTTACCGGCACGCCCGGCAAGTACGTCG
>CAZRPQ010000055.1:0-9437 GCA_964601725.1 uncultured Salinivenus sp.
CGGCGTCCTCCTCCGGCAGGCCTTCCCCGTTCGGGCCCTCCTCATACTGCTCCTTAATGTTCGGGAGGGCCGTCTGGAACATGTCGTTCACCTCTTCGGCCTCTCCGTCGTGCTCTTCGCGAGCGTCATGGAGGCGCACACACGCCTTCCACACGGCGCGGCGCAAGTTCCACTTGCGGACCGAGTAGGCCGCGCTCCGGCGCGTACTGTCCTCTTCCAACCAGCTGAGCTGCACGTACGGCTTGGGCGTGCCGCTGCCGTCGTCTTTCCAGCAGAAGTTGAGGCCGATGACGCCGGTCTTCGAGCGGGCCTCGGCCGAGCGCTTGACCGGATCCATCGGCTCGGGCAGCTCCTCGAGCAGCTCGTCGCGGTACTCGACGGCCTTCTCGAGGGCCGACTCGCGGCCGCCGTGGCGCTTGTCGGAGAAGTACTTGGTGTGCTGCTCCTTCTGACGCTTGATGCGCACCTGCCATCCGTGGGTGGGATGGCGGTCCGGGTTTTCTTCAGAGGGTTCGATGTCGATGCGAAAAACGTTCTTCGGCTTGTCGGACATGGGGGTGGGGGTGAAGTCAGGGCGATAACAATGCGCTGATGGGAGACGTGGGCTCAGACGAGACCCACGAAATCGACGCAGTGCGGACGCAGACCCAGTCCTCGCGGCACAGGAAGGGAAGTCGGTGCGGAATGGACATCCCGATTGTGGGGTCGAGAGGGGAGTTGGGAGTCGGAAGAGGCAATCCAGACGGCAGAACGCCCTGGAACTTGTCTCGCCGAGCCGAGGAGGAGCCGAGGGTCCGATGCCGGTCCCGCTGATCGCCAGGGGTGGGGCCTCGGAAATCGGCTTCTCTATAGGGCTCCCGTCGTGGGGTCCCGTACGTGGCGCTGAAGGAGGGTTTGTCCGATGCGAATCGTGCGACGCTCAAATATGGGAAACAGCACCGGAGAAGTGCAACCGGGACGATTCTCGGAGGGCTATTTCCACGAGTGTTCGCCGTGAGGCCGCGTGAAGAAGGGGGCGGCGCTCCGAGGGATTACAGAAGGTTCGCCGCCTTGCCCGCCTCGTGGAGGGTCTTGCGCTGTCTGCGAGAGAGGTTTGTCGGGATGTCCACGTCGATCTCGACGTAGAGGTCGCCCTGTCCGTCGTCCGTCTCGATGCCCTGTCCCTTCAGGCGCAGCTTTTCGCCCGGCTGGGTGCCAGGGGGAATGGAGAGCTCAAGGTGCTGGCCGTACGGGGTGGGAACGCGGACCTCGGTGCCGAAAACGGCCTCGAACATGCTGATCGTCTCCGTCAGGTAAACATCGTCTCCCTTCCGGTCGAAGAGCGGGTGATCGCCCACCTCGAAGGTCACGTAGAGATCTCCCCGCTGTCCCGTGGGCCCCCGCTTCCCGCGGCCCTTCAGGCGAATCTTAAAGCCGTCCCGGACACCCTTCGGAATCTTGAGGCGGATGGATTCCCCGGTGGGGAGTTCCACCTGCTTCCGGCCGCCCTCGAGGGCCTCGCGGAACGAGAGGCGCAGGGTCGTCTCGAGGTCCTGTCCCGACGGCTGTCGGGAGCGCTGGCGTTGTTGGCGCTGCTGTTGCTGTTGCCGCTGGCCGAAGGGGTCGCGGCTCCGTGTGCCGCCTCCCCCGGAGCCGCCGCCAAAGAAACTCTCGAAGATGTCGCCGAGCCCGCCCCGGCCCCCGAAGGCCTCGTCGAAGTTCCCCTGCTCGAAGTGCACGTCGCGGCCCCCGCGCCCGGCCGACTGGCCCCATGCGCCCCGGCCGCCGCCAGGGCCGCCGACGCCGCCCCCGCCGCCGAAGCGGCGCTGAGCATCGTATTGCTCCCGCTTCTCCTCGTCGGAGAGAATCGAGTACGCCTGCTGAATCTCCTTGAACTTTTCCTCGGCGTTCGGATCGTCCGGGTTGCGGTCCGGATGATGCTTGCGCGCGAGTGTGCGATATGCTTTCTTGATGTCCTCCTGGCTCGCGTCGTCGTCGACACCGAGCACGTCGTAGAGGTCTTTGGCCTGCGGCATGGTAGCGAACGTCGAAACCTAGTGAATTAGTCGGCGAGCCGGGCCCTGCGGCCTGCGTAGGTAGGTGGGGCCGTTCCGGAACCACTCTCATAACAGAATTCATGCCATCACGTTCACTGAGACGAAATGACGGACTCTTCCGTGCCATCCCGTCCGATCCAGAAGGTGCTCGTCGCCAACCGCGGCGAGATTGCCGTCCGCGTCCTGCGCACCTGTCACGAGCAGGGGCTCGATACGGTCGCCGTGTATAGCACGCCGGATCGATCGGCGCCCCACGTGCGCCTCGCCGACGAGGCCTACCCCATCGGGCCCGCCGAGGCAAGCGCGTCCTACCTCGATCAGGAAGCACTCCTGGCGGTGGCCCATCGCACCGGGGCCGACGCGATTCATCCCGGGTACGGCTTTCTGTCGGAGAATGCGGCCTTCGCCGAGGCCTGCGCCGCGGCCGACGTGCACTTCGTGGGCCCGCCGCCGGAGGCCATCCGGGCGATGGGCGACAAGACGGCGGCCCGCCAGCTGATGAAGGAGGCGGGCGTGCCCATGGCCCCGGGCACCACCGACGCGGTGGGCAGCACGGCGGAGGGGGAGCAGATTGCGGGCGACATCGGGTATCCCGTGCTCATCAAGGCCGCGGCGGGGGGCGGCGGGAAGGGCATGCGCATCGTCCACGAGCCCGAGAACTTTGCGGGTGCCATGGACCGGGCCCAGGGGGAGGCCGAGTCGTCGTTCGGCGACGGGCGCGTCTTTATCGAGAAGTACATCGAGGAACCGCGCCACATTGAGTTTCAGATCCTGGCCGACCATCACGGCAATACGATCCACCTCTTCGAGCGCGAGTGCTCCATCCAGCGGCGGCACCAGAAGGTGATCGAGGAAGCCCCGTCGTCGATCCTCACGCCCGAGGTGCGCCGGGAGATGGGCGAGGCGGCCGTGGCGGCGGCGGAGTCGTGCGGCTACCGGAACGCCGGGACGGTCGAGTTCCTGGTGGACACGGACCTGAACTACTACTTCATGGAGATGAACACGCGCCTGCAGGTGGAGCACCCGGTCACCGAATGGGTGACGGGGGTCGATCTCGTGGCCGAGCAGCTGCGCGTAGCGCAGGGGGAGGCGCTGGGCTACACGACCGACGACCTGTCGATCGACGGGCACGCCGTCGAGAGCCGCGTCTACGCCGAGGATCCGGCGTCCAACTTTCTGCCCGATCCGGGGCCGCTGAAGCGGCACGCGGCCCCCTCGGGGCTTGGCGTGCGGGTGGACGCGGGCGTGGAGGAGGGCGGCGAGGTGCTCATCCACTACGACCCCATGATCTCGAAGCTCACCACCTGGGGCCGCGACCGCACCGCGGCCATCGACCGCATGATTCGGGCACTCGAGGAGTACGAGGTGGCGAGCATGGCCACGACGATTCCCTTCTGCCGCTTCGCGATGCGGCACGAGGGCTTCCGTGCCGGCGACTTTACGACCCATTTCGTCGAGGAGGAATTCGATCCCTCCGCGTTGCAGGTGGAGGATCCGGAGCGGGACGAACTCGCGGCCCTGGCGGCCACGCTCTACTACGCCCACACGCAGGAGGACGAGGCGCCGACCATCACGGCGACGGCGGACGGCCGGGACGGCCTCAGTCCGTGGCGGCGGCGACGACGGCACGCGTCGTAGAAGAAAAAGAGACGCACAAGTAGAGCCGTGCGGTTCGTCGCCCGCTCCGACGAGAGGACCTCGACGCCCGAAACCTCAACCCGGGCCCCTTCACTGTCCGCCTCGGTGAGGGGGACCGCCCCCCCGTGCGCTTCGGCGATCCGCTTCTCGATCGCGAGGCCAAATCCAGTGCCGTCCTTCCGCCAATGGCGACTTCTTATCTTTGTGCCGGCGTCCGCTCGCGGAGGAGGTGGAGCAGCTCCGTCCCGCTTTTCCCGTCTCCGAGCTTGATGTCCAGGAGAAGAAGGTCGAACGGCCCGGTGTCCAAACGGTCCAGCGCGTCCTCCGCATTCGGCGCGAGGACAAGGTCGTAGTCCTCCCCGGAGCAAGCGCTCCAGGAACAGCCGAACGTCCGGACTGTCCCCGGCAAACAGGATGCGCGGGGATTGCGAGCGGCTTTCTGAAGGGGTCGTGGCTGGTTTGCGGTCGGGTGAGAAAAGTCGGGGGCCTCATGGGGAGTCGATGCCATGGAGACCAACGTAGACGGATTCTGCTTACGGGTCTCCAGATTCTTCGGACAGTGGGAGCCGTACGGTAAAGCAGGACCCAGCCCCCTTCTCGGTCTCCACCTCGATGGACCCACCCATCTGGCCCAGTACCTCTCTCGTCACGGTCAGGCCCAGCCCGGTGCCCTCGTATTCTCGCCCTATCCCCTCGGAGGCCTGCTTAAACGCCTCAAAGAGCCCTTGGGTCTTTTCCGGGTCCATTCCGATGCCGGTGTCTTCGACCTCCACCGCGGCCATGTCGCCCGCCCGCCGGACGCGGACCCGTATCTCTCCGCCGTTCTCCGTGTACTTGATCGCATTGGAGATCAGGTTCCGAAGCGCGATCTGCACCCCGCCCTCGTCGGCCCGGGCCCAGACTGGCCCATCTCCACCGCGCACCGTCAAATCAAGGTCGGCGCTCTCCGCCTGAGACCCAAACTCTCGGGCGGCCTCTTCGGCCTCGGCGGCCAGGTCGACCGGGCCAAGATCGAGGTCCATCTCCCCGGCCTGCAGCTTCGAGAGGTTGAGCACGCCGGTCAGCGTGTCCATCAGGCGCTCTCCGCTCCCCTCGATTAGCGACGAGAACTCCGCGAGGGTTGAAAGGTCCACCTCTCCGATCTCCTGGGCCCGCCCGACCTCCTCGCCGATCGCTTCCGCAAAGCCCAAAATGGACGTAAGTGGGGTGCGGATCTCGTGGCTCATGTTCGCGAGGAAGGCGCTCTTGAGCTGGTTCATCCGCTCGGCTTCTTCCTTCGCGTCGACGAGCTCGCGCTCCCGCTGCTTGCGCTCGGTAACGTCTCGAATCGTTCCCCGGACTCTGGCAACCTCTCCCTTCGAGGATTCATCCTCCCGCTGCGGCTCCCCGCGGATGCGGACCCACTTCGTCCCGTCCTCAGCGACGATCCGCACCTCGAGGTCGAACGACTCTCCCGCCTCCACGGCCCGACTGAACGCCTCCCGCACCCGGGGGCGGTCCTCCGAATGGTAAATCTCGAAGGTATTCTCAGGGCTCGCATCCGCGCTCGCCGGGAGTCCGGTGACGTGGTAGGCCTTCTCGGTCCAGGTCGACTCGTCGGCCAGAACATCGTATTCCCAGGCGCCGACCTTGGCGATCCTCTGGGCCTTCTCGAAGAGGTCGTTCTGCCGTTCCAGCGTGCGCTGGCGTCGCCTGCGCTCGGTGATGTCCCGGCCGATGCCCACCACCCGGAGGCCGCCCTCCGGATGCTCGACGAGGTTGCCCACGAACTCGTAGGGCACCGTCGTCCCGTCCTTCCGCAGAATGGGGGCCTCAATCTGCGCCCTGCCGGTCCGGAGCCCCTCCGTAATCGCTGCCCTCACGCGCTCCCGGTCGCCCTCGGCCACGAGATCGAAGGCACTCCTCTCCTCGAGTTCCTCGCCCGAGTAGCCGGTCACCTCCAGAACGCGGCCGTTCCACCGCTGGAACTGGGCCTCTTCGTCAAGGGCGAAAAAGAGATCCTCGGTGGCATTGAGCAGGCGGTCGGTGTACTCCCGGTAGCGCTCAAGCCGCTGTCGGCTCTCCTCCCGCGCGGTCACGTCCCGAATCAAGGTCCGAACCACCGTCTCGCTCCCGAGGTCGGCCGCGCTGGCGGAGACCTCGCCCCAAAACACCGACCCGTCGGCCCGCTCGTACCGGGCGGTTGCCGGGTCGGCACTTCCGGGCCGGCGGGCCGAGAGCTCCTCCTGGGCGGCCTCCCTCTCGCCGGGGGCGCGGAGGTCCCGGACCGACTGGCCTTCGAGCTCCCCCGCCCCGCGATCGAAGAGGGACTCGGCCTGCGGGTTGGCCTCCTGAATGCGACCCTCCATGTCGTGGACCAGAATCGCGTCGGTCGAGTCCTTGAAGAGGGACCGGTAGCGCTCCCGGCTGCGCCGCAACGCGTCCTCTTGCGCCCGCTCCTCGGTCACGTCCCGCTGGGTGGACACCCAATGCTCGATCGATCCGTCCCCGTTTCGGACCGGGGCCACGTTCCACTGCACTCGATACGGCGTCCCGTCTTTTTGGTAGTTGATCGTTTCGCCCGTCCACTCCTCCTCGGCCTCCAGGGCCTCGCGCAGCGAATCTAACACGTCCCGCTCCGTCTCCGGGCCCTGCAGCACTCGTGGCGTTTTTCCGAGGATCTCCTCTTCGGTGTAGCCGGTCATCTCCTCGTAGGCGGAGTTGACGTACTCAATCCGTGGACCCGGCTCCTCCAGGGGCGCCGCTTCGGTGATGACGACCGCTTCCTTCGCCTGCTCCACCGCCTCCGACAGCATGCGGAGCCGCTCCTTCCGCCGGACCCGCTCGGTGATGTCGCTTACGGTCCCGTCGTAGTGGACCGGCGCTCCGCTCGGGTCGGACGCCACCCGTACATTGAGCAGCCCGACAAACCCCTCCCCCCCTCGCACCTCAAACTCAACCTCCATGTCGCTGGCCCCGTCCTCGGCCAGCATCCGGCCCGTCTTTGCCGGATCGGCGCAGAAGGTCGTCAGGTCGCGCCCAATAAGCCCCTCTGCCTGCTCGAACCCGAGCATCTCGGCGAGCGCCGCGTTGGCGTACTCGACTCGGCCGGTCGGGCCGGCCCGAAAAACGCCCGCCGAGAGCCCCTCCGTGATCGAGCGGATCCAGGCGTCTCGTTCCCGGAGCTTCGCCCGCATGCGGTGCCGCTGGACGGCCCACCGCAGGGTCCGCCCCACCAGCGTCGGCGTGAGTTCCTCCTTCTGAAGGTACTCGGACGCCCCGGCCTCCTGAGCCTCGAGGGCCGCCTGCAAGTCATCCTGGCCGGTGAGCACGACGATGGGGACCTCCGGGGCGGTGGCCGCCGCGGCCTCGACCGTCTCGGTGCCCGCGCTGTCGGGGAGGCCCAGGTCGGCCACCAGCACGTCGGGGCGCTCCTCCTCGAGGGCCCCGAGGCCGGCCTGCAGGGTCTCTTCGTGGCGAAGCGTCGCCTCAACGGGTCCTTCCCGGAGGTACTCCCCAAAAAGACGAGCGTCGCCGGGGTTGTCCTCGACCAGGAGGCCCTGGAGGGAGCCCTGGAGCGAGGTCGCGTCCGGGCGAGATGTGCGTTTGGAATCGTCGGGTAGATTTAGGCTGCTCATAAGTCCTGTGAGGGAATGATACTTGGGAGGCTCCTGCGTCGAGATGCTCCTCTGAGTCTCGCGGGCCTGTCGGCCGGAGAGAGGCTACTGTTCGGGCCCCCCCTCCTCGCCCGGCAGGCGGACCACCTGGAACCAAAACTCGTCGATCGACTGCACGATCGTCGTGATCTCGTCGAGGTCGACCGGCTTGCTCACGTAGGCATTTGCGTGCTCGTCGTAGCTTTCCACGACATCCTCCTCCGCCTCCGAACTGGACAGGATGACGACCGGGATCCGGCGCAGCGTGGAATGGGATTTGACCTCTCTGAGAAGGTCGTGCCCGCTTTTGACCGGCAGGTTCAGGTCCAAAAGCACCAGGTCGGGCCGCGGGCCGACGTCCCCCGCAGCGTCCTCGCCCGGAAGGCCAAGGATGTCTTCTGCTTCTTCGGCGGTGTGGGCCACCAGGAGGTCGTTTCGGACCTTCGAGTCCCGCAACATCTCGCGGGTGAGCCGGACGTCGGCCGGGTTGTCTTCGACGAGCAGGATGCGGATGGGGCGTTCGCCTGTGGCGCTGGAGGACGGGAATTCATCGGGGGAGGCGGTGTCTTCGGGGGAGACAGTCATTAGTCGGTAGGGGGGGATAGGTGGAGTGTAATGTGAAAGGCCGAGCCCTCCCCGGGCTCCGACTCGACCCAGATGTTGCCGCCATGCCGCTCGGCGATCTTCTTGCAGAGCGCAAGGCCCATGCCAGAGCCCTCCTGGCCGGTCCCGTGGGGATCGAGCTGATTGAAGATCTGGAAGACCTTCTCCTGCGCCTCGGGTGGAATTCCGGGGCCCTCGTCGCGGACCACCAGATGGACGCTCCCCTCCTCCTGGTTTCCGGAGACGGAGATCGAGGGCGGCTCCTCGCCGTGGTAGGTGAGGGCATTTTCGATCAGATTCTGAAGGAGCCGCCGGAGCTGATCGCGGTTCCCGTAGGTGGAGGGCAACGGCTCGGTCTCGACCGTTGCGCCGAGCTCTTCGGTTCGGCGGGACAAGTCGCCAAGGATTCCATTCAGAATCGAACTCAGGTTCACCTCTCCGAACTCCCCTTCCTTCCGGCCCACGCGGGAGTACTGCAGCAGCCCGTTGATGAGGGCCTTCATGCGCTCGGCCCCGTCGACGGCGTAGTCGATAAACTCCTGGGCGGTCTCGTCGAGATCGTCCCTGTAGCGCCGCTCCAGCAGCTGCAGGTAGCTGGAGACCATGCGGAGGGGTTCCTGCAGGTCGTGGGAGGCGGCGTACGCAAACTGCTCGAGGTCTTCGTTGGACTGCTCCAACTCCTGGGCCCGCTGGCGGAGCGTCTCCTCGAGCTTGCGCTGCTGGGTGACATCGTTGATCGCCAGGAGGATCTGCCCGGAGGCCTCTCCGCGCGCCGGAAGCAGCTGTCCGTTCACCTGAAACGCCCGTCGCTCCAGTCCCTCGGACGTGCCCTCCAGCTCGACCTTCTCGAACGGCTCCCCGGTCTCCAGAAGCGCTGAAAGCGGGTCTCGGAGGGCCGGGCGGTCGAAGTGTCCCCCGCCGAGTTCAAAGAGCGGCGTTCCAATCGTGTCTTCGTTGGTGGTCCCGAAGGCCTCGTAGAACGCCGGATTCGCCTGCCGGACCCGAAGGTCCCGGGCCAGCACGAGCAGGGGCTCGTGGAGCGTGTCCACGATCTGTTGGGCACCGGTCAGGGGCGAATCGTTCGACGAGGACGGTGAGGCCTCCGAGAGGGCCGATTGAGTCATAAGGGAAGGGCGTTCGGAAAAGGAAGGAGAGTACTCGGGTCGGTCCCACGTCCAGCCCGTTGCGCCTCCCGCAGAGCCCACCAGAGAAGTCTGTTGAAGAAATGTCTATCGAAAATCCGAAGAAGTCGATCCTAGAATTCTGGCAGAGTTATTTGTGTTCTTTACAGGAGACTGGCAGGGCAAAGCGTTCCGATACACGTGGCCCAGATTACAACGATCGTGTCTGTACATACCGATGCCCTGGATGGGTCACGATTTGGCGCAAGAAGAGCACCAACGAACTGCGCGCTCTTTGGGGAGAGCTTGATTTACTGTTTCTTTGTCTGGCGGTGCGTTCCAGTGCTCCGCCCGGCCGAGCCCTTTTCGTCCATTTTGGGGCCATCAAAATGGACACCGATCAG
>CAZRPQ010000056.1:0-9434 GCA_964601725.1 uncultured Salinivenus sp.
GTTCCAGTGCCTTCTCCAGCACTTCGTCGCGTCCGTTCCGAACGCCCTCGATCGTCCGCTCGGCCTCGATGTCCGGCCGGATGCCGACGAGGTGGTGTTGAGATCGGTCGTGCTTCTGGACGCGCATGCCGGTCCAGTACACCTCGTACTCTCCGGGAAGCGCAAGCGGATTGACGTTTCCGTTCGCCCCGGCGGTCGGCTGGCCGACGATGGTGCCCAGGTCGTAGTGCTCCACGATCCCCATGATGCTCTCGGCGTAGCTGATGGCGCGGGCATCGGTCAAAAATGCGACCTCACCGCTGAACTGCGGCGTCTTCGGCGGAAGCGTCCAGCGTCCTCCCGTGTACCCGGCGATCTCCTGCTGATCGGGATAAATGAGCTTCGGCACCTCAAAGTGGGCCGAGCGGAGCGTGTCGGGCGAGAGGTGCCGGAGGAGCTCCTGGTTGCCGCCCTCGGGGTACCCGCGCACGTCGAAGACGACCGACTCGGCCTGGGCGAGCGTGTCGAGGCGGGGGCGGAGCGCGTCCATCCCCGCCCGCGTGAGATCGACGTAGTGGGTGCCCCCCGGGAGCACGTCGATCGAATCGGGGCGCGGCTCGGCCTGGAGCTGGCGCCGCCCGCGTCTGCGGGTCGAACTGTCGCCCAATCGGGAAACCCGGCACTCCACCGCCTGCCCCTCACGGCGAAGCTCAAGACGGGCAGTGGTTCCGGGTCGACCCTCGCCGAGCTGCCGGAGGGCGCGGACCGTCCGCCACTGCGGGGAGCCGGAGATGGTGCGCTTCGTCGCCTGGAGTGTCTCCTCGATCGGCGTGCCGTCGATGGAGGTTAGCACGTCTCCGGGCCGCACGCAGCTCTGGCCCTCAGTGTAGGAGGCGGTATCGGCGACCGCCACATTCCCCTCAATCTGATCGAGCCGGAGCGGAAGACCGGCCGTCAGGCTGTCGGCGGGGTGCGACACGCGCCCGTGTCCGTCTTCCAGGGGAACGAGCATCCGCCGGAGCGTGCCCAAGAACTCGCGGCTGGAGGTGTCGGTCTCGGCGCGGCGGAAACTTTGGGTCAGCGTCTGGTCCCAACTGGCGTCTACGACGTCGAAGTACGGGTAGAAGTGCTGGAAGACGTTCCAGGCGATGATGACGTCCGCGAGGCGCAGTGTCTCGTCCTTCGCGGAGAGGCGCCTCGTCTGCACCGCGTCCAGCGCCTCGTAGAGACGCTCCGGCGAGGGCGCATCGTTGGGGCGAAGTGTCTGCTTGTCGTTGCTGTAGAGCGCGAGCGGGACCTGTGCGGAGAGGCCGCGACCGAGCGGCTTGGTGACCGTCTCCCCAGCAGCCGGGCGCGTCTCGAAGAGGCCCTCTGCCCCAACCGCGACCGAGGAGGTGCCCGACGCAATCGACAGGAATTGTTGACCCTCGGCAGGCTCTCCCTGCTTCGTTCGGAACGCGTAGCTATCTGGTCGCCCACGCCACCCTGCCGGGGACTCGCCCGCGGCCCCGCCCTCGAAGCCTGCGTTTTCGAGGGACACGTCCGTCCATGCCGTCCCGGAGCTGTCCCGCACCTGAAGCCGAAACGAATCGAAATGCGCCGTGCCACGGCCGCGCAGGAACCCGCCGAGCACAATGCGAGTCGCGTCCTCGGCGACCGTCCCGGTAATCTGATAGGTCTCCCAGCTCGGCTCGGTGATCGGCCGGTCGCCCATGTTGTCAAAGAATCCTCGCTTGTCGCCCGTCCGGTCAACGCGGAGCCAGAGCTGCGCCTGATTGCCAGCGCCGCTCACCTCTGCCCGAACGGCGGCGCGGAGCCGCACCTGCTTTCCGCGATGCGGGGTCGCGTCCACGCTCTGTGTCACCGTCCCGAAGCCCGGGCCGCCATAGGACTCCCCCTGTTCCATCTGACGGTGGAGGCGAGCGCTCTCGTACGGCCCGCGGGGGGGACGCCCGAGCCCCTTGTGCTGCCAGGCCACGAGGTTGAGCCCCGCGGTGTCGGCGGGCGTAAGCACGTCCGGCAGAGCGGGCGGTGGCTCGCCCGTCTCGTACAGCTGGATCGTCGGGGCGATCGGCGTAAAGAGCTCGTCCAGCGTCGAGCGCAACTCGGTCCGGCTGCCAGCATCCGTCACCTGCCGCACGCCGTGGACGGCAAACGGTTGCCAGTCGACCTCGGCCGCCGCGTCGCTGGGGTGGAAGTAGCGGACGTAGCCGTAGAGCTTGGCGAAGGCGCGCAGGTTCTGAATCTTCTCGTTCGGCTCTGCGGGCCCGTTGGCCGGCGTCCCCGAAGCAGATGTCACGGCGGCAACGAGGCCACCCCCCGACCGGTCCGCACCGGGGTACCAGGATCCCGGAAGCGGACGGAAGGCCATCACCAGAAGCGCGAGCGCCAGGCCGAGCGTCCCGAGGAGGGCCTTGCGACCGGCCGACCAGGACCTGGATTCCTCCCGGCCCACGATCGTGAGGATTCGCTCTTTGAGCCGCGTGGGCCGGGCGATCTGCAGCGCAGGCGCAGGGACCCTGTCGGCAACCGCCTGGCGGGCGGCCGCCAGCAGCTGATGAGCGTACGTCTCTGGGTCCTCGCCCGCGGCGAGCACCGCTTCGTCGCAGGCTGTCTCTCGGGCCCGCACGAGTGCAGACCATCCGGTCCAGGCCAGCGGATTGGGCCAGTGCAGGGCGCGCCCGAGTTGCCCAACGAGGCCCAGGAGGAGGTCCCTGCGCTTCAGGTGGGCCATCTCGTGGAGAAGCACGAGCCGCCGTCGCTCGGGCGGCCACTCCCGGGCGGAGTCCGGGAGAAGAATCGTCGGGGAAAGAGGATCGAGAGACATCGGCGTAGATTCCCGGTGGAACCGAATCTCGACCCCGCGCTTCGCATCCAGCTGCTCCCGAACCTCTCTCAGAAGCTCGTCCCAGCTCGGATCTTCTGCCTTTCGGGCCGCTCGGCGAAGACGCCGGGATCGCAGAAGACCGGCAAGCAGGCGGGCGAGAAGCAGCGCCGCACCTGCGCCCCAGAGGCCCAGCAGGACTGCCCCCCACGTCCACCCCGATGACCAGAGCCACCGCCCCGCGCGTTCCTCGCCGGACGCAGGGCCGGAGCCTGCTGCGGGCGAGCCGGCCTCCCCCGACGCTTCAGCGGGCGAAGAGGCCCGTTTCCCCGGAGAGGCCTCCCGCGTCTCGTCCGGCCCGAGCCGCGGCCCTGTGCGGGATGGGTCCGGGCGGCGGACCTCCGTTTGTGCTGCCGAATTCCCTGCAAGACGCCCGACCTCCCCGATCGTGTCGGGAAGGGAGGACTGCGGCAGGACCACCTGCCCGAGCGGCAGTGCCAGAAGCCCCGCAAACACCAGCCCCCAGACGGCCCGGCGAAGAGTCGCCGGGGCCTCCCATCGGCGCAAAAGTGCACTCGCCAGGTGGCCGAGGATCAGGAGGGCCGCCCCCTTCAGCAGAACGTCGAGGAGAAAAGTGCCCAGATGTGAGGAAGTGAGAGGGTCAAACATTGGACTCGGTGCCTTCGATTCGGTATTCGATTCGGCGCGCGACGGGGTCCCTACCGGTCCTCTGGGGAGTCCGTCTCTGAGGAGTCGGCTTCCGAGGAGTCGGACGAGCCGTGCGCGTCCTCGACCACTTGCTCCAGTTCCCGGAGCGTCTCGGGAGAGAGCTCCTCGCTTTTCGCTGAGAGAAGCGTCGCAACCGTCTCCGAGAGCGACCCGCCGAAGAACGTCTCCTGGAGATGGTCCAGCAGAGAGCGGCGCACCTCTTCCTTTGGGCGGATGGGGAAATAGACGTAGCGGCGCCCCTCTTCCCGGTGGTCGAGGTAGCCTTTCTCCTCCAGATGGCGGAGCATCGACCGGATTGCGGAGTTGGAGGGGGGATCGGGAAGCTCGGCACGAATCGTCTCGGCCCCGGCCTCCTCCAGCCGGTACACCACGTCCATGATCTGGCTCTCGCGGCGACCGAGTTCGCTGTAAAGGGAATCGCTCATCGGGGAAGGACCAGCAAGTGTTGATCAGTTAACGTTGACTGATTAACACCTTACGTTTGCCGAGCCAGAAAGTCAAGAGAAGGGCCGAGGGGACGAGAGCAAACAATTTTCGAGCGCGATCTGGCACGTCGTCACGCTCGACCTGTTAGAGGGGCCTGAACGGCGCAACCACGTCCGAAGAATTGCATCACAGGTGGATCCGGAGTCGCAGATTGTGCCGCTCGGCTCCGTCTCCCCCACAGTCGTCCCGATCGATGAACGTCACTGGTGCCGATCCCACCCACGTCCTCCAGTCCGTCTTCGGCTTCGAGGCGTTCCGGCCCTATCAGGAATCGGTCGTGCGGCAGGTGGTGCAGGGGCAAGATGCCTTCCTCGTGATGCCCACCGGCGGGGGAAAGTCGGTGTGCTACCAGCTTCCCGCCCTCGTGCGGCCCGGCTGCGGCGTCGTCGTGTCGCCCCTCATCTCGCTGATGCAGGATCAGGTCGACGCCCTCCGCCAGCGCGGCGTGCGGGCGGCCATGCTCAACTCCAGCCTCGGGCGGGACCAGCGGCGGACGGTGCGGGAGAAAATAGCCCACGGCGAGCTCGACCTCTGCTACGTCGCCCCCGAGCGGGCCACGCGCTCCTCGTTCGTCAATCTCCTGGAGCGGGCGAACCCGGCCCTCCTCGCCATCGACGAGGCGCACTGCATCTCGCAGTGGGGGCACGACTTTCGGCCCGAGTACCTGGAGCTTGCCGAGCTGCGCCAGCACTTTGCGTCGGTGCCGTGCGTGGCGGTCACCGCCACGGCCGATCCGCCCACCCAGCGGGCCGTCCTCGACCGGCTCAGCATCGCAGACGAGGCGCGGGTGATCGCCGGCTTCGACCGGCCCAACATCCGGTACGTCGTGGCGCCGAAGGCCGACGCCCCGCGCCCTCAACTCGGCCGCTTCATCGACCGGGAGCACCCCGGCGAGAGCGGCATCGTGTACTGCCTCACGCGGGCGGACGTGGAGAAGACCGCGACGTGGCTCAACGACCACGGACACCGCGCCCTCCCCTACCACGCCGGCCTCGACGACGCCACGCGCGACGAGCACCAGGCGCGATTTCAGCGCGAGGAGGGCCTCGTCGTGGTCGCCACCGTCGCGTTCGGGATGGGCATTGACAAGCCCGACGTGCGCTTCGTGGCCCACCTCGACGTGCCGAAGACGCTGGAGGCCTACCACCAGGAAACCGGCCGCGCCGGCCGCGACGGGCGCCCTGCCACCGCCTGGATGACCTACCGCGCCGCCGACGTGGCCCGCATGCGCCGCCTCATCGACGACTCCGCCGAAAATGAGGACCACCGCTGGACGCAGCGCCACAAGCTGAACGCCCTCCGCGGCTACTGCGAAACGGTGGAGTGCCGCCGCAGGGTGCTCCTGAACTACTTCGGCGCAACCATGGAGGAGGGGGCCTGTGGCAACTGCGACAACTGCCTGCAGCCGCCCGACACGTGGGACGGCACCGTGGCGGCGCAGAAGGCGCTCTCCTGCATCGCCCGCACGGGCCAGCGCTTCGGCAGCGGCCACGTGGTCGACGTCCTCCGCGGCGCCGACACCGAAAAGATTCAGCGCCACGGCCACGACGCAGTCTCCACCCACGGCGTCGGAGCGGATCGGTCCGAAAAAGAGTGGCGCACGATCATTCGGCAGCTCGTGGCGAAAGGCATGGTGCAGGTCGACGTAACCGGCTACGGGAGCCTCACCCTCACGGAGGCGTGCCGCCCGGTCCTCCGCGGGAACGAGACCGTCGAGTTTCGGGACACGGTCCGGGACGACGCCGGATCGCAGACGACCCGCACGACGACGAAGACGGCCGACCGGAGCGCGCTCCCCGAGCAGGGGCCCGACCGGGCGCTGTTCGAGGCACTCCGCGAGCGCCGCACGCAGCTCGCCGAGGAGCAGGAGGTGCCGCCGTACGTCATCTTCAACGACAAGACGCTGCGGGCCATGGTGGAGCACCGCCCGCAGACCCGAAGCGCCTTCCGCGACCTCCACGGCGTGGGCGACGTGAAACTGGAGCGCTACGGAGACCTCTTCCTCGACACGATCCGGCAGCATACCTGACCCTGTGGCGAGCAGAGGAGCGAATCCTGCCGCAGCTCGTTGGTTGTACCGGAAGGGTGAACGGGAGGAGTACGAAAGCGGGGGAGCCGAGCGGGTGTTGTGACGAAATCGGGACTCGTCGCGACTGTAAAGCTCCAAGACCGCTTCTGTTTTTAAGACGCCGAACTCCCATGAGACGGATCGTCCCCTTCATTTTCCGAGTTGTGCTGCTCGTCGGAGCGCTGTCGCTCGGCACGCTGACCACCGGTCATGCGCAGGCCCCGCTCGGGGAGGGGCAGGGAACCGTCGCGCTCGAAGGATGGCCCCGCTCCCTACCGACCCTGCTGGACGAGATGGGGCGGGACGCGCCCTACCTCCTGCCCCGCATCGACTCGCTGGCCCTCGACTACCGCTACGCTGCCACCGACACCACCTCGCAGTGGTCGTTCGTGCTCAGCTGGCGTCCCGCCGAGCGGGTACTGTACGAAGGCGAGGTGTTGCCCTGGCGCGAGCGCCCGTCGGGCATCCGCATGACGAACGCCGAGTTCCGGGCCACCGTGCGGGTGGACGGGGAGAAGCGGGCCGAGATGATCATCGGGATCGATAGCATGGCGCTCCGGCCTACGCCCAATCGCTTTGCCTTCAACGTAACCGTCCCCCACGAGCGCGTTTTCCTCGACACGCCGCCCGACGAGGCCCGCCGGATTCTGTCGGAGGGGGCCACGCTCGACCGGCTGGTCGTCGAGCGCATGGGCTTTTCGTCGTCGGAGGCGCAGCGGGACGGCCGGTCCGACCGCCAGCCGGATGCGCGTCGACGCCGGGACGAACCGTCTCGCAACCCGAGCATCTACCACCCGCAAACACGGATTCTGATAGGATGGCGAGTGGGTCCCCAGCCCTACTACGTCGACGACGAGGATGAGGACGGCGACCGCGAGACCCGTCGTCCGCGCGGCAATACGATTGGGCGAACCCCTACCGCCGACGAGGACCGCCCCCGTGATGCCGGCCAGAACGACGAGGCGGAGGGCCGGAGGGGCGGCCGAAATGGGGAAGACACTGAAAAAACGGACGGGGACGACACCGACCGGTCCCGCGACGAGGACGAGGACGACGAAGAGAACACGGACCTCGGTACGCCTGCCCTCGCCGCCGTGGCGGCCGTCGGCATCGTCGCGTTTGCGGGGGGCACCGCCGGGCTCTACGGTCGGGGCGATACCCCAATCGGCCTCGCCTCGGGCTACACGCACCCAAACGGAGGCGTGCAGCTGCAGGCCTCTGTCAACAGGGCCGTTCTCGAAGACGACCCCGACCAGCAGCTCAGTGTCAAGGCCCTTGGGTTCTACGACGTCTTCGAGTCGCGCGTCCAGCCAGCCGTGGGGCTCGGGGTGCGGATCGACCCGGACCGGGGCCGCGACTGGGACCCGGCCGTCTCGGCCGGCCTCGTGGGCAACTTCGGGCGGTTCGTACTCTACGGCGGCGTCGACGTGGTGCAGGGGACGCCCGAGATCGGCGTCGCGTACAACTTCCGGTCCGGCCGGAACGAGAGGGACTGAGCGGGGGAGGAGCGAGGACAAAGTCTCATTCCCTTTCGGCAAAAGCGCGCCCCGTCCAGAGCCCGGGAGTAGTTTTCCCTCGCACGGGAGGAGCCGGACCGAATACGTACATTCCCACGCTTCCCCAATAACAGCACCTCCCCCGCGATCGCTTGATGCATTGGCGCCGGAGGCCTGCCATGCGATGATGCCAATGGAAATGAGCACTGATCCTCCGTGAAAGATCAGGGCTCGGGCGCCAACCGGCGGGAAGGCTAGCCTTTGCAGTAAGCCCTACCGTAGAATGCCTGATTTGGGGATAAGGGAAAGCCAAGGCCCATCCGATTTGGGCGGTCGTGGCTGATGAGCGTTGCCTTCGGCGTCTTTATACCCATAGTCGCGATTGGGCTTGACGTTTTGCCCACTTCCAAGGCGACCAAATCCCCGACTGGTAACGGCCGGGGATTTTTTCGTGTGTGGGTCCCCGAGGCTGATGGCCCGAACACGGAGGAGCCGCACTGTGAGCAAACGAAACAGACAGGCTGAGGAATTCACATAACGATGTTCTCCACACATCCCCTCACATCGGCGCTACACGGGGTTCTTAACACTTTTCCAATAACGGCAGTAGTCCAATTTCGCTTGATACTTTGGCGTCGGAAACCTACCGTATACAGCACGCTTATTGAGCACGTACTCTCCGGGGTTGTGCTGTCGTGGCATGGCGGTAGGCGCCCACCTGATGGTGGCCCTACGTCACGGGGAAAGTCCGGTGGAAGTCCGGCGCTGTCGCGCAACGGTCAAAGCCCGAATGCCCGCTCGGAGAGCGATCACACCCTCTTGGCCGTCTCTTGGCGGTCGGGGGACCCTGCGCGTTTCAAGGGCATGTGGTCCGCGACGTGGAGCTGATCGACGGCACTGGCTGGGGCAATGCCGGGCAGTTCGTCTCTACTGCACGGATTCGTCCGTCCAAAGTCGCATCTCTCCAGCGCACCCCGGCCTTCGACGCGCCCAACCGTCCGAGGTTTTTATTCATTAGAGCGCACAGTTATGTCCCAGAAATCCTCCTCACCCCCGGAATCTTCGTCGGACGATGTCGCCACTTCTCCTCAAGAATCTACCAACGGACACGCCTCCAACGGACTGAGCGTCTCGACCCGGTCGGCCAAAAACGGATCGCACCAGTATTCGCTCTCGGAGAGCGATCTCATAACGGACGACCGGACCAACGAGAATATCTTTGAGACCGACATCTCCGAAGAAGTCTTCGAACAGAACTATCAGTACGGCACCGACGACCGCGTGCCGGATACCTGGTACCGCAATGCGCGGGCCATGGCCTCGGTCGAAGACGACCCGGCCCTGTGGACCCAGCGCTTTTACCAGCTCCTGAGCGGGCAGGGATTGGACACCGGTCCCTTTCCCTTCACCCCTGGTGGCCGCATCTTTGCGAATGCCGGTACGGGGTTAGGCAAGGCTACGCTCATCAACTGTCTGGCGGGCGAGACGCTCGTCCTCACCGATCAGGGCCGGACGCCCATCGAGGAACTTGCAGGGTCGACGGCCACGCTGCTGACCCGGAACGGGAAGTGGGTGGAGGCCCCGGTGAAGAGCTACGGGAAGCAGCCGCTGCGGAAGGTGACGCTGAGCCGAAACGGGCAGGAACGCGTCATCTACGCGACGCCTAACCATCGCTGGTACGTGGGAACCAAAGCGACGAGCGGGTACGAGGTCGTTGAGACGGACGACCTCCAGTCCTATCACCGTCTTGAACGCGTCCACTCGCGTCGGCACACGTCCGTGTCGCCCTCGCCCGTTGGCATCGCGCGGGGCTTTACCTTCGGGGACGGAAGCCTCGTTTCTACGTCTCCCG
>CAZRPQ010000057.1:0-9400 GCA_964601725.1 uncultured Salinivenus sp.
TCGGCAACACGTTCGGACTCATCGTTGCGTTTGTGTTCTGGGTCTACTTCTCGGGAGTAGTGCTGATGATTGGCGCCGTCGTCGCGTCGCTCCGCGAACACCGGCACGTCACCGCCGGGGAACTGCCCGGCACGGAGTTGCCGTCGGAACTGAGCTCCCTCGTCCCGGACACCGACTCTGACGACGGTGCCCCGGTGGATCCCCAAGACGGATCGACCGAGCACACCGCTCCGCCCAACGAGTCGGAAACTCTTCCCTCCTTCCCCCCGTCCTCGTCGTCAACTCCGTAGGGACGTGTCGCTTCCCGGCTGCGAGACCCCATTTTCGCCAACTGAGTTCCCCTTCCTCCACGGTGCTCCCCTTCTCGTCCCTTCCCCACGGGGCCCAGTGCTCCCAAACCGTTCTGGTCGCTGTTCTGCTCATCGGCCTCGCCGGGGGCCACCGCGCCACCGCCCAGGCGCCGCTGCGGTACGTGAACAGCAACACGACGGTCCAGGAGATCTCGTTCCGGTTCGTGGACCAACAGACGTTCGCCCCGAGCCGGCTTCAGAAACAGATTGCGACCACCGCCCCCGGCACGCTCACGCGCCTGCGAAATCAGTTCGCGTTTCTGCCGGGCGTGCAGCCTCGTCGCAACCTCTTCGACCCGGTGACCCTCCAGAAAGACGTCGTTCGGCTTCGCCAGTTTTATCGGCAGAACGGGTTTCTCAGCCCGGACATCGACTATCCCGCCTCCCAGCTCGACACGTCGCGCAACCGGATCCACGTCGTCTTTACCATCCGGGAAGGCCCCTCGCTCGAGATCCGCGACACCAAGTTCCTGAACGCCGAGGGCACCGCAGCGGCCAAGACGGCGCTGCCGAACCCTGTCCGGAAGTCCTGGATGCAGTATCGGGACGAAAGGCTGCGGATCGGCGGCCGCTACACCGATTTCAAGCAGACGCAGATCGAGGACCAAGTTGAAGCCTGGCTCCGGAATCGGGGCTTCGCGTTCGCCACGGTCCGATCGGCGGCGGATACGACCCAGGACGCCGTCGACCTGAACTTCTTCGTGGCCCCGGGGGCCCGGGCCGTGGTGTCCGAGGTTCGGATTGAGGGCAACGAGTCGGTCAACGCGTCGGCCATTCTGCGGGAGCTGCCGTTCTCGGTCGGGGATCGCTTTTCGGCCAACGCCGTGAAGGAGGGCCAGCAAAAGCTGTTCGACCTCAGTCTCTTCCGGGTCGCCCTGGCCGACGTGCCGGACCAGCCCCGCGACAGCACCGTCACGGTGCGGTACCGGGTCCGCGAGACCAAGCTCCGGGCGTTCTCCGGCCAGGTCGGCTACAACACCCAACTGGGCGCGACGCTGGAGGGCAGCTGGCGCCACCGGAACTTCTATGGAGATGCCCGCACGTTCCTCGTAAACCTCACGGCCGATACGGGCCTCCCCGAGAATCCCCCGGAATTCCTCCCTGGCTTTCTCACCCGATCGTCGTCACAGGCCCTGAGCCGACAGTTCCGAGCCTCGGTGACCCTTCGGCAGCCGTACCTCTTCTCGGAAGATCTGTCTGGCTCGGTGGCTCCCTTCATCCAGGAGCGTTTGAACCCGGCGCTGCCCTCGAACCCTGCCCGCTCTCTAGATCTCAACGAGCGGCAGTTCGGGATCAACTCGACGCTCGTCTACGATCTCCTCCCCTACCGGACGCTCTCCCTTCAACACTCGGTGGCCCGCACCCGACAGTTCCTGGTGTCGGGCAGCCAGGACACGGTCCAGACCGAAGCGCCCCTGAGCGCGGAGGACGACCTCTTCAACAAGAGCGTTTTCACGGTGAACGGGACGTTCGGGGACGCCGACGACTTCATCAACCCCACGCAGGGATACATCGTCCGCCCGACCGTTCAGGTGGGGGGCTCCGTCTTCGAGTCGGGGGTGGAGTTCGTGAAGGTGAGCGGCGAACTGAGCGGCTATCTGCCCCTCTCCGACTACGTTGAACTGGCGGGCCGCGTGTCCGCCGGGACGATGTGGCCCTTCGACGAGAGTCGGGCCAGCCTCACGCTGCCCGCGTCCCCGTCCGATGAGGACCTCCGTCAGAACCGAACGTACCAGAATCGGTTCTCGGACTACCTCTTTTACGCCGGGGGTGGGAGCGGCGTGCGGGGATGGGACTCGCGCCTCGCCGGGGGAAAGGTGATTCGAACGTCCTCGGTGCTCCAGGAGGGATTCGTGTATCGTCCCATCGGGGCCCGCGCGAAGATTGGCGCGAGCCTGGAGGCCCGCTTCCCCCTTCCCGGCCTCGGGTCTAGCTGGCGCACCGCCGCGTTCGTGGACGGGGCCTACCTGACGAACGGACCGTTCGATCTGACGCCTCCCTCCGGCGTCGCCCTCGAAGCCCCCAACGACGAGGTCATCCGCACGGACCCCTCACAGGTTCTGGTCGGAATCGGAGGCGGGCTCCGGTACCAGACGCCCTTCGGCTTTTTGCGGGCCGACCTTGCCTACAAGCTGACGCCCGACCGCCTGGACCTGCGAACGGCGCGAAAGGTGGGGAAGGCCGTGACGGGCGAGGATCCGAGTCCCCTGTCCGAGGTCGAGACCCGGCTCATTCGTCGGTTCCGTCTGCACTTCGGCATCGGTCGGTCCTTCTGATCCCCAGACTACCGATCGCCTCTCGTCTTCCATCCTTCTTCCCGTCGTGACCCCTCCGTCCTCCGCTTCCGGCACGCCCCCTGCTTCGTCCCCCGACGAGGAGACGCCCTCGCGCCTCCGTCGCTGGGGGCGCCGCGTGCTGTGGGGCCTCGGGGGCCTCGCGGGGACGGTGCTGGTGCTCGTCGGGCTTGTGTTGCTCGGGCTGCAGACCGAGACGGGCGCCACTGCGGCGGCGCAGTTTCTGGCGCGGCAGGTCAACCCGATGCCCCACACGACCCTCACGGTCGACCGTGCGTCGGGGAACTGGGTCCGGTCGCTCCGCCTCAGCGGCGTCTCGCTCACCCGCCCCGACAGCGCGTCGGCGTCGCCGACCCGGATGGCCCGCGTCGACACGCTCGCGGTGGAGTACCGTCTAGGCGCGCTGCTTCGAGGCCGTCTCCACCTGACGACGGTCTCCGTGCGGGGTCCGTCGGTCGCCCTGCGCCAGGCGCCCGACTCGACCTGGGACTGGGCGCGCCTGGCCCCCGAGACCGAGACGGAGGAGGCGCCCGACGACACGAGTGCGGCAATGCCGATCCAGATCGACCAACTTCGGGTGGATGAGGGCCAGTTTGCGGCCCACTTCTACGCCGGGGGCCGCGACTCGACGGCCCGCGTGCAGGACCTCACTCTTCGGGCGCAGGCGTTGCAACTAGGGCCCTCGCTCGGGGCCCGCCTCGACACGCTCGGCCTGCGGGCCCGCCTTCCTGCCGACACGACGAATCTCCAGATGGCGGCCCGGGGGAGCCTCACGTCCAGCCGGCTCCAGCTCGACACGCTCCGGCTCACCTCTCCCCGAAGCCGAGTCCGGGGGCACGGCGTCGCCCGCCTTCCGCTGGGCCCGAGCGATACGCTGGACGACGTGACCCTCACCCTCCGCGCGGCCCCGCTGGTCCTGGGCGACCTGACCGCGTTTGTGCCCACGCTAGACGTCGATCCGCGCGAAGCCATCGCGCTGGACGCGCGCCTGACCGGCTCGGGCCGGCGCCTGTCCCTTACGACGGAGGCCCGCGTTCGGGACGGGGGGAGTCTGACGGCCCAGGTCGAGGCCACTCCCCGGCTCGACACGCCCCCCGGCGCGCCGCCGCTCCGGTACCACCTCGACGCCCAGCTGGACCAGCTCACCACGAGCCTGATCGGGGCCCCCGACACCTCCGAAAACGCCATTACCGCCACCGTCGACGGCACCCTGGAGGGCCCCGCGCTCGACGTCCTCGACGGCACGGTCGAGGCCCGGGTCACCGACACGCGCCTCTACGGCGTCCGCGCCTCCAACCTCACCCTGCAGTCCACCGTCCGGAACGGCACCGCCGACCTGGACCTGGAAGGCACCCTGAACGGCACCACACTCTCGGTCGACGGCACGGCCCGTCCCTTCGACGCAGCCCCCTCGATGGACCTGACGACGGAGGCCCGCGACCTGTCCCTGGCAACGGTGGCCCCGGACGCCGGCGTGGACGGATCGATCACGACCACCGTCCGCGTCAGGGGCCAGTCGATGACGACCGACGCCGCCACGTATGAGGTCGACGCAACCCTGGAGGACTCGCGGATCGGCGTGCAGCCGATTGACACTGGGCAATTCTCCGTCGCTCTTCGCCCGGACCAGGTGCAGGTGGACGGGGCGCTCACCTTCCCCGTGGGCAAGCTGCAGGTCGCCGGACAGGCGGCCCTCGACGGCTCGGAGCGGGTCGTCCTCGATACCGTGCGGGTGGACGACGTAAACGTGGCGGCGCTGGGGGGCGACACGACCGACAGTCGAATTACCGCCGCCGCCCAGGGGCAGGGGCGCGGCTTCGCGCCGGCGACGATGCGGGGCGAGGGCACCCTCGTCGTGGAGGCGGCACGCTACGGCCCGCACCGGATGAGCGCGCTCGACGCCGAGGCTCGCCTCGACGAAGGTCGGCTCGCGTTAGAGACCTCGGCCCGCCTCAACGGGAGCGCCTGGACACTTTCGGCCACCGGACAGCCCTTCGCGTCCGTCCCGTCCGTCGAGCTCACGCAGGGCCGCTTCCGCAACCTCGACCTCGGCCCGTTTCTTCGGGACACGACCCAGTCGAGCGCCCTAGATGGCACCCTTGAGGGGCGGGTGCAGGGCACCGCGCCGTCGTCCCTTCAGGTCGACGCGGACCTCACGCTGGATGCCTCGCGGATCAACGATCAGCGCATCTCGAGTGCATCCATCACCGCGACGATGCGAGACAGCACGCTTCAATCCGACCTCGCCCTGGACACGCCCGAGGGAGCGGCGCGCCTCGCGGTGGCGGCCCGTCCATTCGACGAAACGCCCCGGTACGAGGTCTCGAGCGGGCGGTTCGACAACCTGAACGTGGGCGCCCTGGCCGGAATCTCTGCCCTCACGACCGCGCTCTCCGGTCGGCTCACCCTCACGGCCCGCGGCCCCGACGCGTCCGGCCTCGCCCTCGACGCGGGGCTGACGCTCCGGGAATCCACCATCAACCGGGCGACCCTCTCGGAGGGCCGCCTCGCGGTGAGCGCGGAGCGGGGCCGCCTGCAGACGGACGGCGAGTTTGCCGTGACCGGGGGCTCGCTCCGGATTCAGGGTCACCTCGACAGCCTCGCCCACACGCCCTCGTACGCCCTCACGACCAGGATCCGCTCGATTGACGTGGACGCTCTCGCTGGTCTCGACTCGCTCCGGGCCTACGTCCACGCCGCACGGGGAACCGTGCAGGGCCGGGGCCTCTCGCTGGACAGCCTGACGGCCTCGGCGCAGGTGTCGGCCGATTCTGTCGACGTGGGCGGCTTTCGACTCGACACGGCGATGCTCGAAGGAACGGTGGACCGCGACCGTTTCCGCCTCGACACGCTCTCGGTCCAGTCCAACGCCGTGGAGGCCCAGGGCCAGGGGGCGGTGGCCCTCGGGGAACAGGCGGGCGCGTCGGATCTCGACCTCCAGGCGACGGTGAGCGACGCCGCACCGCTGGGCCGCCTCGCCGGGGTTCCGTCCCTGCAGCTCCGGACGGGAACCGTGGAGGCGCACGTCTACGGGCCCGCGGGGGCGCAGCAGTTCGATGGGAGGGTGGAGCTCGACGGGCTCGTCTACGACGACCTTCGGCTCAGCGACATGACCGGATCGTTTAACGGGCAACGCGGCCCGGACCAACTGGTCGACTCCCTCGAGGTGGAGGGCACCGCCGGCTACCTCTCCGCGTTCGATTTGACGGCCACCCGAACGCGTCTTCAGGCCACCTACGATGGCACCACGGCTGCCCTCTCGACGGACATACAGCTGGATCCGAAGCACAAGGCCCGCCTCAAAACCTCCTTCCAGCCGGCGGCCGACACGATGGACGTTCAGATCCATCAGTTTGGCGCGCGACTGGGCCCCGATCAGTGGTCGCTCCGCCGAGAAACCACCATCAGGATTGGGCGGACATACCGCGTCGACTCCCTCCTCCTGAAAAGTGGAGCGCAGCGAATCGAGGTTGACGGGATCGTCGATCCCAACGGCACGCAGGATTTTCGGGCCGCCCTCACGGACGTCCATCTGGGGGGCATGGCCCCGCTGCTGGGTCTCTCCGGGCTCGATGGGACGGCGTCGGGACAGCTCCGCCTCACCGGCGCCGCCTCCGCCCCACTGCTTGATGGGACTCTCGACCTCGCCCTCCGCTCGGGCGAGAACGAGGTGGGGACTCTCCGCCTAGACGTCGGATACGATGATTACGCCGTCGCCGTCGACGCGAAATTGACCCACCGGGACGGAAGCGTATTTACGATTGACGGCTCGGTGCCGGCCGACCTCCGCCTCCAGGCCCCCTCCCCGGTGGACGTGTCCGACCGCTCCGTTCGGCTGGAGGCCTCCACCGACCGCTTCCCCATCAGCTGGGTGGATCCTTTTTTCGACCCGACCACCGTAGGTTCGATAACCGGCACCCTCACCGCGAACGCCAACGTCCGGGGGACCCTGGGCCAGCCCAAACTGTCGGGCTCGGCGTCCGTCTCCGACGCCGGGGCCTCCCTCCCCCCGCTCAGCACCCGATACGAGGACGGGTCGGCCACCATTCAGCTGTCGGGCAACCAGTTGACCCTGGAAAATCTCCGCGTGCGCACGACGAACGGCGGGTCCCTGCGCGCCAACGGCCTCATCACCCTCCCGAAACTCACGGTTGGCGAGTTTGACCTGTCGCTCAAGGCGTCCGA
This sequence comes from uncultured Salinivenus sp., assembly GCA_964601725.1. Classification (GTDB taxonomy): domain Bacteria; phylum Bacteroidota; class Rhodothermia; order Rhodothermales; family Salinibacteraceae; genus Salinibacter. The sequence goes on from CAZRPQ010000057.1 coordinate 6,830, forward strand.
CTTCCTGGCCATCGACACCCCCGCCTACCGCAAGGCCGTGGTCGACGGCAGTATGACCCTTCAGGGCACCGTCCGGCGCCCGGAGCTCACAGGAGACCTGGAGGTGAAGCGGGGAGACGTGTACTACGCCGAGGCCCTCGCGGAGAGCGGCTCCGCCATGGAGTCGGTGGCCCTCACTACGCAGGATCAGCTCACGCTCGAAGAGCGGTTCGGCCTTCGCCTCACCGCGGCCGACACGACCACATTCGACACCTACGAGGCCTTGGCCATGGATCTCGGCGTGCAGGTGCAGGGAGACACGTGGCTTCGCTCCTCCAGCAACCCGGAGATGAACGTGCAGTTTACGGGCGACCTGGACGTGCAAAAAGAGGCCGATCGAGATGTGCAGGTCTTCGGCACCATCGAGGTGGTCGAGGGCCGCAGCACCCTTCGTCAGTTTGGGCAAGAGTTTCAGATTACGGAGGGGGCGCTGACCTTCAACGGAGACCCGGTGACGCCATATCTTAACCTGACGGCGGTCTACGACCAGAAAGCCCGGGGGACCCAGGGCTCCGAGGTGAGCATCACCCTGTCGCTCTCAGGACGCCCCGCGGATCTGTCCCCCTCGCTGTCCTCGGATCCGCCGATGAGCACGCGCAACATTCTCTCGTACCTGGCCACCGGACGCCCGGCCGACGAGCTCCTCAGCGGCGAGTCAGAGGGCGGCAACGTGGCCACGCAGGTCGCGCTGGGGCAGGCGTCCAGCTTCGTCGAGAACCTGGCCGCCAGCGAGCTGGGCCTGGACATCGTTCGTCTTCAGGTTCGCACGGAAGGAACCTCCTATCTCACTGTTGGCCGATACTTGACGCCGCGCTTCTTCGCGTCGATCGAGCAGCCCATTCTTGCCCCTTCGTCGCAGACCTCCGTCCAGTCCACAGCGTTCATTCCGGACGTGACCCTCGAGTACCAGTTTACCGACTACCTGCGACTCCGCTCCCGAAGCAACCAGCAGTCCCTGCAGCTCAACCTGCTCTTCGAGTACGCCTACTGATGCCATTTCCAGATCAGGAGGTCGTCCCGGCAAGGACGTCAGCCGCCGGATGTCTCAGTAGAGTTGATTCCACTGTAACCCTTTAACGTTCAACGTTTTAACGTTATAGCGTTGGCGGAAGTACTGCACCATTCGATATGCCAGCACTTCCGATTGATTCACGTATCACGAAGTCCCGACGCTCACAATAACTCCACCCACCGTCCAAAGACGGTCCGGGCCGTGTCGCGGAGCGTCGCCTCGTGCGTCATTGCGGCGCGGCGGATCGCAGCGCCGCCGAGCCCCTCGTCTGCCAGCTCGTCCTGGAAGGCCGTCGTCATCCACGCCACCGTCTTCGGCGTCCCCTCCAGGTGGAAGAGGAGCCCGTAGGCGTGATCGCCGTAGCGAAAGGCCTGATGCTCGGTCTGCGCCGTGTGGGCGAGCGACACCGCCCCGTCCGGCAGCGCAAACACGTCGCCGTGCCAGTGGAAGGCCGTGAACGGGTCGTCCGCGTCCCGAAACAGCGCATCGTCCGCGGCGGCGTCGGTGAGGGACACGTCGCCCCAGCCGATTTCTTGTTCCGGAGCGGCGTGCACGTTGGCCCCCAGCACGTGGGCCAGCAGCTGACTGCCGAGGCACACGCCGAGGAGCGGGACCTCGTCGCGCAGGGCCTGCTCGATCAGGGCGATCTCTCGCGACAGGTGCGGCCAGTCGTCAGTATCCCCGACGCCCATCGGCCCGCCCATCACGACGAGGCCGTCGGCGTCGAGGGTCTCGGGCACCGGCTCGTCCCGATGGATTCGTACGGTGCGGTGCGCAACGTCCCTGGCATCGAGCGCCTCGGCGATGGTGCCGGGCGGCTCGGGGCGGACGTGCTGGAGGATGCGGACGTCGGTCATGGTCCGTCGAGCAGCGCGTCGGCGAGACTGGTCAGATCCGGAACGGTGAGGACTGGAGCGGTCCGCGGCGTGGGCGGATCGAAGCGCTCGTCGTACCGCTGCACCCACACGCAGGAGATGCCCATTCGGCCCGCAGGATTGACGTCGTGGTAGACGCTCTGGGCGACGTGGAGCATCCGGTTGGGCGGCACGCCGAGGCGGGTGAACGCGGTCTCGAAGGGCTGCAGGGCCGGCTTGTAGGTGCGCACCTGCTCGCCGGTGATCACGCCGTCGAAGTCGACGCGGAAATGCCGGGCCGTATCGTGGAAGAGGTCGTCGTCGACGTTCGAAATGATGGCGAGCCGAAAGTGCTCGCTCAGCCGCCGGAGAGCGTCGTTCGTGTCGGGGAAGAGGGGCCAGTCGCCCACCGAGTCGGCGAAGCGCTCGACCTCGGCGTTGGTGGGCGTGAAGTCGAACTGGCCGCCGAACCGCCGCGTCACCTGCCGCAGCACCTCGCGGTACGCCACGTAGCGTTGGGACTCTACGTCCTTCTCGAACTGGGCGTAGAGCCGAAAGAGCTCCGCGTCGTCAATCTCCACGTCGTGGGCGCGCAAAATGGGCTGCAGGGCCGCCGAAATGCCGGTCGCCCAGTCGATGAGGGTGCCGTAGCAGTCGAAGGTGAGG
>CAZRPQ010000058.1:0-9323 GCA_964601725.1 uncultured Salinivenus sp.
CTCCGGCAGATGTTGCCGAGGCACACGAACTGGAGGCGGATGGGATCGGAATTGGACATATGATGGGTCAGGACTTAAGGGTATCGAACGAAGCACGCAACCTGTACGGAATGGAGATGAGCGTGTGTCCCGCCCATCCATCCGAACGGAAAACTCAAGAACAAAAGGCCCCACCGACCGACACCGGCGAGGCCTTCTTGTGCTTCGAACTTTGCGTCTTTGAAATCTACCCAACATTGTTACGTTGTTTTTTCGAAGGAGGCCTTGGAGAAAACGATGGGAGGTGCTCCGATTAAACTGACAACGTCATACTGTCGGGATGCGGGATGACGGTCTGGGTTTTTCGGATGCGCGACTAACATTTTTCCACTGGCCTACTCAGCTTCTGAAAACAGCAAAGCCGATAGCAGGCTCGATGCCTGCAGCCTGGGGTGTAGTGCCCCTCTACTGCTTAATGTCACTGATCTTGCCACCCGTTAGCTGCTGCAGATCCGACGACCGTAGCCGGAACACCGCATGCGGCGTTCCAGCCGCTGCCCAGACGGCATCGTACTGCAGCAGGTCCTCATCGATGAACGTCTCCACTTGCTCGGCGTGACCTACGGGGGGCACGCCACCAATGGCAAAACCGGTGCGTTCGCGCACGAAGTCGGCGTCGGCCTTCCCGATGGGCTCGCCTGCCTGCTCTGCAAGCTTCGCGGTGTCCACACGGTTCGATCCGCCGGCGATGGCCAGGATTGGATCGCCGGTTTCTTCTCCCCGGAAGACGAGCGATTTGGCAATCTGGGGCACGGCACATCCAATAGCTTGCGCGGCGTCCTGCGCAGTCCGCGTGGAGTCGGGCAACTCGGTCACCTGAAACGAAAAGCCGCGTTCTTGGAGTGCGTCCTGCACTTTCTGAGCGCTTGTACTGAGGTCGTCTGGCATGTGCTGCGGTGTGGTCAATGACCAATACCAATTGCGAGCGTTCGATGACCATTTCTGCCCCATCCGTCCCGACGGCGGTCGGGGCGACCCGCTGACGTCTCTCCGTCGAGATGGAAGCAGAGTCTACATTTCAGCGTCCATTCGCTGACCGCGCCAAGCACTCAGAATCTGTACAATGATTCGGCGCTGATGGGATGAGTTACGGGTTATGTGTTTGATCCGTGATACGCCCCTATGGCCGCTCAACTAGGAACGCACCTGAGTGAAGGTCGAACGGGCCAGCTTGGAAACTCTCAACGCGCAACTCACAACTTGCGTTACTTACACATTCTCATCCGCGGGAATGGGGAACTGCAACCACACGTTGTCGCCTTCGCGGTCAAGGGGGAGATCGTCGTTCAGACAGGTATCGTCGTTGGAATCCCCGCAGTCCCCTCCGAGCAGGCGACGCACGTCAATCCAGCGGTGGCCTTCCCCATACAGCTCGTATCGCCGTTGATAGAGCAATTCGTCGAACAGTGCCTCCTCCGTCTCCGGCCCCGAATAGTCTCCCAGGCCGGCCGCGTTGCGAATGACATTCAAGTCGTCGACCACGGCGTCTAGATCCGGCGACGATTTTAGGAGGTTGGCCTCCGCACGGAGCAGGAAGAGCTCGGCGTTGCGGATGATGGGAATGGGGGCCGTCGGCCCGTCATACACGGCAAATCCCCAATCGGACTGAAGGCTCGCCCCCTCAAACGTTTCGTCCCGCTCCACGACCTTCTCGATCCGGTTGTCGTCCTCCCGAATATCGGCGACGTAACTTGGGTGGGCGGCAATTAGGTCGCCGGAGGCCTGCGGATCGAGGAAGAATGGATTGGTCATGTCGCCCGACGCAGTCGAAAAGATGTGGAACACCCCTCGGTCCAATGGCGCCCCGGGATCGACAAAGGAGTCGCCGAGCAGGCTCAGCACCTGTTCGTAGTCTTGCCGGTACGCCGCGACGCGCGCCGCAAGGGCACGGTTGAAGGTTTGGAAGGTCTCCGGAGTTCGGAAGCCCTCGAAGCCCGACGTCGGCGAGAACGGAAAGTCGTCGCTCGCCCCTTGGAGTGCTTGATTTGCATCGTCCAGGGTGTCCGCGATCGCCTGCAGGGCCTCGCTGTACCCCACAAGCGGACCGGGCTCATCTCCCGCCACGTCCACGCGGATACCATTCCGGAAGGTAAGGTTGGCATTTAGGAGCAGTTGATACGCCATGAGCGTCTTCGCAAATCCACGCGCTGCATTTTTCTCCGCATCGTTGAGGACCCCCGGACCCGCATTGCCGAGGGCCTCAATCAGAATGTTCGCATTCCGAACCACCCGATAGCGCTCTGCCCAGGGACGGGTGATGTAAAACGTATTGTTGTCCAGTACCGCGTTTTCGCCTCCGAGCAGCTCCGACGTGAATCGGGGCTCCGATCCACTGAAGCGAATGTACTCGCGCCCAATGACGCCGACATCCGTCAGGTACAGATTGACGTCCGTCCGCATGCCCGCCTCAATCCCCGTTGCCACGTTCGCAATCTTGTCGCGGGTCGGATTCTGAATCGTTCCTTCCAAGCTCGGCTGGTTGGGATCCCCCCGATCGTCAATGCCAATGGTGTCACACCCAACGCCGAGAGTGATGAGAAGCCCGCCGAGGATGGCAATGGACAGGTGGCGCTGTATCATGAGAAACAGGGAAGCCGATCTGCAGGAAAAGCGAGCGAGCATGTGAGGGACGCGATTGGGCATGGCGGAAAACGGGAACGAGTGCAAATCAGGACGACAGGGCAGGGACGCACGTCACAGCCCTACGTTGAGGTGGAAAAAGAACTTCTTGGAGGAGGGGAAGGGGGTCACTTCCACTCCGTTCGACACCGGCGTTGCCCCAAAGTTATTCACCTCCGGATCGTAGCTCTTGTAGGGCGTGATCGTGAGGACGTTGTTGGCCGACAAGCCGACGCGCACGCGCCGAACCGCCCCGTCGAACGCGCTGCGTAGGAGCTGGTCTGGAAACTCATAGAACAACCCAACCTCACGGAGCCGGAAGTATGAGGCGTCCTGTACGAAATTCTCGGCCGTAACCCCGAGCGCATTCAGGCGCTCAACGCCGTTCGGCGTGCCGTCCCCATCGTCGTCCTCATCGAAGTCGGGCGACGTCTGGTTCAGATCGAAGAGCAGCTCGGAGAGGTTCAAATTGTCTCCTCCCTTTTTCCAGTGTGCAAGGAACGATGCGCTCAGCCCATCGAAGAGCGTGACCTCGTTGGAGAACGACATCTGAAACTCGGGGGACGTGTCGCCGAGCTGAAAGACCCCGTCCGAAGATCCGTCCCCATCTCGGTCGTCGATGCCCACAATCTGCGTGGGGCTTCGGCCCTCCTGAATGCGGACCTCCCCGAGCGTAGCCCCAAATCCGCCCCCCACGGCTCGAAAGGCCGGAACGGGAAGGTCGCGCACCTCCGCGTCGTTGGTCCAGAAGTTGATGGTCGACTCCCACTCCACGGTGTTGTTCGACACAGGGAGAATGGTCAGTGACGTCTCAAGGCCGCGATTGACGAGTTTTCCGGCGTTGATGGTTTCGAGCTGGAATCCGGTGGAGGAGGGCACCTCGCGGCGAAGCAACTGGTCGGTAATGGCCTTCCGGTACACCGTAAAGGTGAGGTTCGCTCGCCGGTTGAAGAGTGCCAGATCGAACCCCGTTTCGATCTCGGATTGGCGCTCCGGCTCGATGCTGTCGTCGCCTCGCTGCCGGTCTACGAGCGTCCCGGCCTGCCCACCGATGTTTGGGGCCTCAAAAGAGGTAAATTTCGTCCCGAAATTGGTCGTATTGCCCGTCTCTCCGAAGGCAAAGCGCAGCTTGAGTTGATCCACCGCATCGTACGCCCAGAAATCGAAGTTCGCAAGTCGCACCGCGAGCGACGACTTCGGGAACAGAAAAAACTTGTCGATGTCGCCGTTTAGCGAACTGCGGTCTCCTCGAACCCCCGCGGTGAGAATGACCTTGTCGTCGTAGTTTACCTCTTCCTGAAAGAAAAAGCTTCGGTCATTTTGGAAGGTCCGCTCCTGGGTAGACGAAAGCGAAGCGGCCTGGTCGAGGTTCTGCTCTCCCGGAATGAGATCCCGGGCCACAAAATTGGTAGAGTTGACATCCGAGTCCGACGCCGTAAAGCCCACCTGCGTCGTCAGGTCGAGGGCAGGGTCATTGAAGGCATATTCGTGAACGAGCAGAGTGCGGAAGTTCGTAAAAAGCGAGTTCGTCTCCCCCAGAATGGAGGTTCCCGGCTGGTCATCGTTCGGCTCGAACTGGAGGCGACGTGGGAACAGCCCCACATTTTCAAACTGGAAGAAGTCGACCCCGCCTTCCCCGACGAAGCGGAGACGCTGAGCGTCGGTACGGAGAAGGTCGTAATTGAAGTTGACTCCGCTCATGACGCGGTTCAATTTCTCCTCGTTGGTGAAAAGGTCGCGCGTCTGAAGCGGGTTCGAGGCGTTGAAGGGGTGCTCTGGAAAGCTTCCGTCCTCTCGTTGACGAATGTCGATAAAATTCGGAGTCGCTGTCAACGAGACACCGAAGGTCGTCCCCGAATTATCGTTTCCTGTGAGGCCTCGTCGGGTCTCGCTATTGACGTAGTTGACGGTGCCGGTAATCGAAGAACGCTCATTAAAGGTGTGGTCCACGTTCAGCCGTGCCGAGCGCCGTTCAAACCCGGTCCGTTCGATGATGCCTTCGTCATCCTGCCACGTCCCTGACAGATAGAACCGTGTGTCTTGCGAACCTCCACTCGCTGAGATCGACGTGGTTGACAGAATGCCTTCCTGCCCGAAGAGCTCCTCCTCGTAGTCGATAAAGCCCCGCTCGTTTTGCGCCTCCAGAAACTCTTGACGCCCCCGTTCCCCAAACGCCGCCTCGGCCGTTTCGGCCGTAAAGTCCCGCATTCCCAGCTTCTTTCGGATCGTCGTGATGCCGAGCGTCTGCGAGAAATCGACGCGAGTCTCTCCGGCTTCTCCACGCTTCGTCTCAATGAGCACCACGCCGTTCGAGGCACGCGCCCCGTAGATGGCGGCCGCCGAGGGCCCCTTCAGGATCTCGATCGACTGGATATCCTTGGGATTGAGGTCGGCAATTCGGTTTACCGGGTTGTCCTGATTAGACCGGCTTCCTCCCGACGCGGCCTGGGTGACGGCGTTTACATTCGTGGGAATGGCCGCGTTGCTCACGATGATGCCGTCGACGATGTACAGCGGCTGGGCATTTCCGTTGATCGTCGACACTCCGCGGAGCCGAACGTTCACGCCCCCACCGGGCGCTCCGGAGTAGGAGCTGATTTGTGCCCCGGGAACCTTTCCGCTCAGCGCCCCATCGATCGACTCAACGTCCGTGGTTCCCTCTAAGTCCGCGGCGTCAACCGACGTTACCGCGTTGGCAAGGTTCTCTCGCTTCACCTCCGACCCCAGTCCCGTAACCACAACCTCGTCCATGCCCACCACGTCACGCGGCAGTGCGACATCGATCCGCGCCTCGTCGTCCGGCACTTGAACCTCCCGCTCTTGATACCCGACGAACGAGAACACAAGGACCTCTCGGTCGGCCGGCACCTGGATCTCGTATTCGCCGTTCGGGTCCGTCGTCGTTCCCACGGTCGTGTTCTTTACCCGCACGTTGGCCCCGGGAATCACTTGCCCATCCTCGGCGTCTGTCACAACGCCCTCCACCGTTTTTTGAGCCTGAACGGGCGACACCAGTACCAGTCCGTGGACCAGCAAGAAAAGCGCGGCGAAAAGGGGGAGAACAAATGAGAGTCTGTGTCGGGGATCCATGAATCCGTTTTATCCTGGCGAGGGAGGACGAATGTCTTGTGAACGAGTAGCCTTATTTAAATCCTCCGTGCTCCCCCGATCAAGGATATTTTAAGTCCGTACTGTGAACATAATGCAAAGTAAATGGGGAAATCGTTCTGAGTTACGTGACGTTTGCCTCTCCGTCCCGATCAGTGCCGAAGCTCAGAAGTTTGGAAATTATTGTCGATCCTCAGATCTTCCCTCCATTCTCCTTCACATCTCTGTCCACGTCCGTGTCAAACGCTCCCACCTCTGACGTTCTCAGCGTCACCGAACTGACCCGCGGCCTCGGCACCCTCGTGGAGGAGCACTACGACGACCTGTGGGTGGAGGGCGAGCTGTCGGACTTTACGCAGGCCGCCTCGGGCCACTGCTATTTCACCCTGAAGGACGAGGACGCGCAGATCCGGTGTGTGATGTGGAAGCACCTGACGCAGTACGTCTACTTTGAGCCGGAGGAGGGCATGCAGGTGCGCGTGAACGGACATGCCTCCGTCTATGAGCGGCGGGGGGACCTGCAGATCCAGGCCCAGGCGATGCGAAAGGCCGGCAAGGGTGCGCAACAGAAGGCGTTCGAGCAGCTCAAGCAAAAACTGCAGGCCGAGGGCCTGTTCGACGCCGAGCGCAAGAAGCAACTCCCCCCCTTCCCCGACACGATTGGGGTCGTCACCTCGGGCCAGGGCGCCGCGATCCACGACATCCAAACCGGGCTGGAACGGCGGTTTCCCCCGGCCGAGGTGGTGCTCTGCCCCGTCAAGGTGCAGGGCCTCGACGCCCCCCAGGCCGTCGCCGACGCTGTCGCCGCTTTCAACGACGTGCCCCCGAAGGACGAGCAACATCCCGACCTGCTCATCGTGGGGCGCGGGGGCGGCTCCACCGAAGATCTGTGGGCCTTTAACGAAGAGGTCGTCGCCCGGGCCATCGCCGCATCCGACCTGCCCGTGGTGAGCGCCGTGGGGCACGAGTCGGACGTGACAATTGCCGATCTCGTCGCCGACGAGCGGGCCGCCACCCCGTCCACGGCCGCCGAGCTCGTGGTGCCGGACCGGCGGGACGTGGCCGACCGCATTCGGGCCCTCCACGATCGCCTCCACAGCCAGGTGACACGTCGCCTCCAGACCGCCCGACAGCGCGTCGACGCGCTCATCTCGTCTCGTGCCTTCTACGCGCCCCCCCGCCGCCTGGAGCAACACCAGCAACACCTCGACGCCCTCGTGGACCGTCTCACCCGAGCGGGCGATCAAATCGTTGAGACGGCCCGGACCCGGCTCGACGGGCTCCGGAATCGCCTGCAGGCCGTCGACCCCGAACAGCCCCTCCGGCGCGGCTACGTCCACCTGACTCGCGACGGCACCCCCATCGATTCCGTCGAGGCGCTCCGGGACGAGGACCGGGTCCGGCTCCACTTCCAGGACGGCCATCGCGACGCCGAAGTGCTGTCGGAGGAGGCGTAATATCAGCCCCCGGACGTGTTGCCTCTGAACAGCCGACACCCAGAGGCGAAACCGCAAGAACCGGAGACGCAAACAGTAGTCCGAATCTCAGACCACCTCATCGTCCTCTACCTTGATTTGTTCTGACCGACTCGCTTCTTGCTTCAAAAGACGCGGAGCCAACCGGTGTGCAACCCCCAGATTCTGCGCCATGTGTCCGCTCCGCACAGGGCTTTGGATCTTCCCGAAAGCAACGTCGAGCGTCCAGTGCAGCTGAGAAAGTCACACCCAAAAGGAACTCGCACATCGACTGGACGTGTCGTCTTCGCTCGTTGAAAATGTCCGCTTCGACTCTGATCTGGATGATTCCAGAGTGCATGGGATTGGCCAAATCGTACTCATGTGGATTCTGAGTTTCATGGGTCGCGAGGGGTCTGTCACGAGGCAGGAGCTTTATTCGTCACGGGTCATGCAGTAGTGCCTTCAGTCCAGACAACACGTGACTCGTCAACTCATGACTCTCAATCCGTAGTTCTATGATCACCGTCCGTGAACTCGTCGACATTGCTGCCCCCGTCGAAACAGTGTTCACGTTCATGGATGCCCCCGCCCACCAGGCCGAGATCACCCCGAGTCTCGCTCAGTCGACGCTCATCGAACGACTGCCGAACGGGGGATCACGAGCACAGTACACCTACCGCATCGTCGGACTGTCATTTTCGGGTGAAGTGCGAGCCACCGACTATGTGCCCGACCAGCGCATTGTGTGGTCAATGCAGGGCGATCTGGCGGGCACCATTCGATGGTACTTCGAGCCCATAGATGCCGGCGCCCGCGTCACATACGCCGCAACGTACCAGATTCCCGGACCGGGCTTCGTCCAGCCGCTGGTCCGTCCTCTCATCCGTCGCTACAACGAACGCGAGGTCCACGCACTTCTACACAACCTGAAGGCGCAAATCGAATCGCCTTGAGCGCGAATCCGGAGCGAGAGCGCGCCCCCTGGCTCCTACCCGCCCGGCCCTGAACAGGTGTTCAGGGGACCTGACTGCTCGATCGTCACCCTGATCACCCTCCCGAATCATTACGATACCGTGAATTTAAATTTTGTTTATATTCTACCCGGGCAAATATATTGTCTTTCGCGAAACTTTTCCTGTAAATGTTCGCTCATCTCCTACCTTCCTCCTTATTTCTTTCACTCTGGAAGCGCTTCTTCTCAGAGTATCTTCCCTTCTGTCGAATATTTCTAGTTCTTGCTCTCACACTTGACAGGGACCGTTTCGTCTAACTAATTGGGGTTAACCTTTAACGGACGACCTGCCTCTGCAATGCAGACGCCTTCTTCCTCCCCCGCCATTCCGGCGTCCAGTACCCACTGTTCCCCGCTTCGGGACTACTGGATCTCAGCGGGTCGTTCGATCCCCGTTGACGGGATTGCCGTAGCAGAACGAGCGTCGAACGTGCTTTGGGGTTCGGCGCTTTTCCTCCTTCTTATTGCGATTCTCCCGGACTAAAAACCGACGGCCAATCCCTTCACAACGATGACACTAGGTATCGTGTAGCGCCGAGGGGATTGGCCCCTTGCCCGCCGATGCCTCCATGCTCGTCGATCGTCATCGTATTGTCCCGTATCGCCTTCCCTCGCGGGAGGTCTGTACCAGACCGATGCGTCGGGATTGTGCATCGATCGGGCCGATTGGGATTCGCAGCAGCCCCTTTCTTTCCCCGCGACGTTCTTTCCACACACCCGGCTGATTGCACCGATGCCCACTGACACCCTGACGTCTTCCGACCCAGAAACACCCACTGCGAACGGAGCTCACGACGCCCCCACCCTCAAGGGCTCCGAGATCTTCGTCCGCGCTCTTGAGGAAGAAGGGGTGGACCGCGTCTTTGGCCACCCGGGTGGGGCCGTCATCAAAATCTACGACGCGATGGAGCGCATCCAGCCGTCCTACGACCACGTGCTCGTCCGACACGAGCAGGGCGGGACCCACGGCGCCGAGGGCTACGCCAAGGCCACCGGCCGCGTCGGTACGGTCCTCGTCACGAGCGGCCCCGGCGCCACGAACACGGTGACGGGCATCGCCGACGCGTACCTCGACTCGGTCCCCATCG
>CAZRPQ010000059.1:0-9285 GCA_964601725.1 uncultured Salinivenus sp.
TTTCTGAGTAGATGGCGCGGGCGAGCCAGAGGGTCGACTCCTCGACCTCGAGCGGGGGCGCTGCCGGTTTGGTCGAGCGGGCCGGGGTCGTCGGGGCGAAGGCGGCGCGGAGCTGGGGCAGGGACGTCTCCTCGGGCTGTGGCTCCTCGGGCTGTGGCGGAGAAGGCTGCGCCGCAGCCCGGGTGTGCCCGGGGCCTTGGAGGGACGTGGGGGCTTGGGCTTCCGGGGAGCCGGAGAGCGAGAGGCCCGGGGGCCCGAGGGCCGTCGGCACGTGGGCGGCCGAGAGCACGAGAGTCCCGAAGGACGCGCAGAGAACGACAGTACGCTTGCTCATATAGCGGTGTGTGCTATTCGAAAGTCATCGGAACGGCGAAGGAGGCAGGAAGAAATGCAACGCCTCTCTGGGAAATGTACGACGAGACGCGACGCCTCGTCGAAGACTTCCGCCGCCATGGGGCGAGCAACTACAGGTCCCCACCCAAGTTTCCGGAGGGGTATTTTCACAAAGCACTGGAAAGATATACACTTACGAGCGTAATTCTCTTATTCACGCCCCGTTAGTCCCTAGTTGATGGGTCGTTTCCCCTCGCTTGATCGTTCCTCAGTACAGTTTTTATGCAGTAGGGGTGCGGGCAAGACAAATGCCAGATCGTGCTTCCGACCCGGAATAGTACATAAGATTTATATTTGCAAGTATGAGAGAGTTGTTCTTCGTGCTGTGGGCTGAAAGGAGACCATGAGAGAAAATGCGAATAGAATGGAGGTGGGAACTGTGAGTCTTCCCCCACTCGTTCGAGTCCTCCGGACGAACATGGTTTTTCACTAGACCTGACTCGACTTCGACCCCCATGTCCAAACTCCACATCCTTGCGGATGCGAGCATTCCCTGTGTCGAGGAGGCATTCGGGCGGTTTGGGCCCGTGCGCCAGAAACCGGGGCGGGACATTGGCCGGTCGGACCTGGGGGCGGCAGACGTTCTCCTGGTGCGGAGCGTGACGCGGGTGGGACCCGAGTTGCTCGAGGGGACGGACCTGCACTTCATCGGGTCGGCCACGATCGGGACGGATCACGTGGACCAGGCGTACCTTCGGGCCCGGGGCATCCCGTTCGCCCACGCCCCGGGGTCGAATGCCGACTCGGTGGCCGACTACGTGACTGTGGCGCTTCTGGCGCTTGCGCGCCGGAGGGGGACGTCGCTGCGGGGCCGGACGGTGGGCATCGTGGGGTGCGGCAACATTGGGGGACGCCTGGCCCGTCGGCTGCCGGCGCTGGGCATGACGGTGCTCCGCAACGATCCGCCCCGGGCTCGGGCCGCTGAGACGGAAGGACGCTCCCATGATTTTGTCTCCCTCGGCACGGTGCTCGACGAGGCCGACATCGTGACGCTGCACGTGCCCCTCAAGACCGGCGGTCCGGATCCGACCCACCACCTCGTCGACCCGGCATTCCTCGACCGCCTGAGCGACGAGGCCTGGCTTTTGAATACGTCGCGGGGACCGGTCGTGGACGGGGACGCGCTGCGAGAAGCCCGGGCACAGGGCGCGGTGGCGGCGGCGGTACTGGACGTGTGGGAGAACGAACCGTCGCCCGATCCCGCCCTCGTGCGGGCCGTAGACGTGGCGACGCCACATGTCGCCGGGTACGCATACGACGGAAAGGTACGGGGGACGGCCATGCTCTACGAAGCGCTCTGCGAGCAGCGAGGAGGGGAGCCCGTGTGGACGGGGACGGCGACCATTCAGGCGGAGTCGAAGGAGGTGCTCCAATGTACACCTCCTGATCCCCGACTCCCGACCCCGGAATGGCTCCACGACCTCGCGCGACAAGCCTACGATCTCCGGGCGGACGATGCGGCGCTCCGAGCACTTCCCGATGCCCCTCCAGAGGCCCGAGCGAAAGGCTTCACGCGCCTCCGCACCGGCTATCGGCGGCGACGCGAACTGCAGCAGCATTCGGTCCCTCGGGCGGGCGTCCCGTCGGAGCACGTCCGGACCGTCGAAGAGGGGCTAACGGTGCGACTTGAATGAGGAGAAGAGGGCTCCAGCTACGACCGGTACCCGTAGGACTGAAGAATATTTTTCCGGTCGCGCCAGTTCTCCTGCACCTTCACGTGCAGGTTCAAGTAGACGGGGCTCCCGACAAACGCCTCGATGTCCTCCCGAGCCGCCACGCCCACCTTCTTGAGGGCTTTGCCGCCTTCGCCGATGAGGATGCCCTTGTGCGACTCTTCCATGACGACGATCTCCGCGTCGATGTAGTCCTTTTCCTCCTCGTCCCGTTCCTCGTAGGCCACGATGTTGACCTGGACGGAGTAGGGAATTTCCTGGTGGTAGAACTGGTACACCTTCTCCCGAATCATCTCGGCCACGAAGAAACGCTCCGGATGCTCGCTGATCATTTCCTTCGGGTAGTAGGGCGGGCCCTCCGGAAGGGCGTCGAGGACGAGGTGGAGGAGCTTCTGAAGGTTGAAACCTTCCTTGGCCGAGGTGGGCACTACTTCGTCGAAGGCCCGGAGCTCTTTGTACGATTCGACGAGGGAGAAGACCTCCTCCTGTGGAATCAAGTCCATCTTGGTAAGGACCAGAAACGCCGGCGTGTCGCCGATTTTTTCAAGGCTCTGCGTGTCCGGTTCCTCTTGGGGGGCCTCGTGGAGGAACAGCAGAAGGTCGGCGTCCCGGATGGCTCCTTGCACCTGCCCCATCATTGTCTTGTGCAGTTCGTACCGGGGTTCGATGATGCCCGGGGTGTCGAGGAAGATCGCCTGGTGATCGGGGCCCGAGTGGATTCCGATGACGCGGTGGCGAGTGGTCTGCGGCTTCTTCGTGACGATCGACAGTTTCTCGCCGAGCAACGCGTTCATCAACGTGCTCTTTCCCACGTTGGGCTTGCCCACGATGGCCACGTAGCCACTGGTGTGGTCGTCGGAGATGTCCTCGAAAAGGGGCTCAGAGTGCTCCATGAAATCGCCGGGATGGAGAAAGAAGTGCAATTTGAAATATCTTACGGCTGCGAGCCCGTCACAGTTGCACGCATGTCGCGGACCGCCCGGTCCATCCCGACGAGAATGGCGCGGGCCATGACGGCGAACCCGATGGACACCTCGGCGACGTGGGGCACCACTTCACGGAAGAGGGGGAAATTCCGATAATCGAGTCCGTGGCCGGCGTGCACGCGAAGCCCCGCGTCATGGGCGACCTCAGCCCCGGTGGCGAGCCGCTCGGCCTCCTCGCGGCGGGCGGCCTCGGTGGGCGCCTCGGCAAAGTCGCCGGTGTGAAGCTCGACACAGTTGGCCCCGACCGCCGCCGCGGCCTCAATCTGCGCCGGGATCGGGTCTACGAAGAGGCTCACCTGGTCTACCCCAGCGTCGTAGAGGCGGTCGGTCACTGCTTTCAGCCGCTGACGGTTCGCGGTCACGTCGAGCCCGCCCTCCGTGGTGACCTCTTCCCGCCGCTCCGGGACCAGTGTCGCCAGGTCCGGGGCCACGTCGCAGCAGATGGAGACGACCCCTTCCTCCGTCGAGAGTTCGAAGTCGAGCTTGCCCTGCACGGTCTCGGCCAGAAGCCGCACGTCGCGCTCCGTGATGTGGCGGCGGTCCTCGCGCAGATGGAAGACGATGCCGTCCGCTCCAGCCTGCTCGCAGCGAGCGGCGGCATGAACCGGGTCCGGGAAGGTCTCCTCGCGGGCGTTGCGGAGGGTGCCGACGTGGTCGACATTGATAAGGAGGTTGATCACGGCGGGAAGGCGTCGATTTTTCGGGAGGGAAATACGGAGCAGTCGACTCCAACACGGGGGCCTCTGCTTTGTTTTCAGGAAAACGGTCAGTGACCCCTCAAGGACTGGAGGGGGGCGGGACTGGACGCAGAGACCGCCGGTGCCGTCCCCGTCGTGTGCAGGAGGGCTTCCGTGAAAGTGACCGATTTTTCGTCTGGGACGAGGCGCGATCTGATCCCCAAGCGGAAGACAGGGAATTGCATTTCGTAGAGGAGCCTCCTATGTTCGAGACAGTAATTATCCCTCACCGGTATTTTCGGCGGCGTTACCTGCTCATTTTTTTTTTCGTCATCACGAACGAACGGCTCCCATGGCAACGAGTAGTGGAACGATTCAGACGGGCATTCAGATCATCCTGGGGATTGTGATTCTCGGCCTCGCGTACTTCCTCTATCAGTCGATCACCGAGCCCTACGAACGCATCGAGCGGAAGCAGGAAATTACTGAGCAGACGCGCGCCCGGATGGCAAACGTCCGGACGGCTCTCGTCGACTATGAGCGGGACAGTGCGTCCTATCCGGATTCACTGAACATCCTGCTGCAGCACGTTCGCAACGATTCTCTCCTGTCCGCTCGGCAAGACAGCGTCTTCGGCGGTTCAATCAATCTCGATTCTCTCCTCCATTCGCCCCGGACGGGCAATCGATTTCAATACACCCTCAGCGACACCGGCCGTGTCGAGACGTACCTCCTTGAGGACCCGGATACCGACGATCAAATTGGGACCCTGTCCGGAGACCCGACCCGAGCCAACGCTGCCAGCTGGGAGTAGGCGCGTCGACTCCGGTTCTCGAAGCAACCGCCGCGGGAAGGGAATCGGACCCAACTATGGACGACCGTTATGACGCAGTCGATCTCGGCCGCGATTCACATTCAAGGTCCGACGATCCGGTACGCCGAAATCGGGCCGGGGAGCTCGGCCGCGGATCTTCGGCGCTTCGGCCGCGAGACGTTCGAGTTTGACGTGATGCGGGCTGTCTGGGGAGAGGCGGGAGGGAGTGATGCCCTCGACCGGGTCGGGGTCGCCGCTCAAGAGGCGCTCGACGGCACCGAGGCCTCGACCATTGGACTGGTCGTCCACCCTCTGGATGTCTACAGTTTCTTCATGCCGCTCCCGGCCGGGCTTTCCGAACGGGAGCGGGGACAGCGCGTCGTGCACCAGGCAGCGCTCCTGACGAAGACCCGGTCCCCAGATGCACTCCACACCACGGCCCAGTCGGTCCGCACCGTCGAGGCGGAGGGGGAGGCCCTCGAGTGGATCCACGTGCTGACCGTGCCGCGGGCCGTTGAGGAGCGACTGGAGACCCTCGTCGCCGCCCTTCCTGCACAGGATTTCGGCCGGATGGTGAGCACGGAGGCCGTCGCCCAGCTGATGGGACACACCGGGACCGAACGCCCGCTCCCCGCTGAAAACGAGGGCGCCTACAGGTTGGCGATTGGGCAGTATCCGTCGCACACCGAGTATGCCCTTACGCGCGACGGGACGTGGCACCACGCCCACGCTGCACAGGAAGCCCGGAGTCCCGAGAACCGGGCCTACTACGGCGTGGGCCTTCTCAATCGAATTGGAGTTCCGCTGGACGAGATTGAACGCCTCTTTGTCTACGGCCCCGACGCCGATTCTGCCCCCAGCGGTCCGTTTGGGTCCATCTTTAACTGCTCCCCCGTTCCCGCCCATCCATCCGAGGTGCTCCCTCGAATGTCGGGGCTTCCGGGCGAAGAAGCGCTGGGCCCGGACTTGCTTTGTATCGGAGGGGCACTGAGCGCTCAGTCCGCCTGAGGCGTCTCCCGGGGCGGTTTCAGGCGTAGCGGTCCGGGCTCATGTTCCCCGGATTTTGGCGCGGAGGCAACGGCTCCTCCGGGGGCGTGGCCATGCGGATCTCTTCGGCGACAGTCCTTTACCATGGGAGGGACGCTTAGGAGGGAGGCACTTCGAAATCTGTTCACGGTTGTTTCGGGTTCACCATGAAGCTCATCGCCGGCCAATTTGGCGGACACGGCCTTAAGACGCCCTCGGGGCACCAGACGCGCCCGTCGACGGCCCGGGTCCGGGAGGCCCTCTTCGGACTCATCGACGCGCGCATCTACCTCGAGGGCGCCGAGGTGCTCGACCTCTTCGCCGGGACCGGGGCCCTCGGGCTCGAGGCCATTAGCCGAGGGGCGGCCCTCGTGACGTTCGTCGAGGAGAAGCGCGCGGTGCTCGACTATGCGCGCGAAAACGCCGAAAAGCTCGGCGTCGAGGACAAATGCCTCTTCATCCAGGGCGACGCTGTGGAGTACCTGCGCTCCTACGGCGGGCCGGAGCTCGACCTCATCATGGCGGATCCCCCCTACGAACTGGAGGCCATGCGGGAGATGCCGGACCTGGCGATCCCCCACCTCCAGACCGACGGCGTCTTTACGCTCGAACATAGCTCCCACGACTGGTTCGACGAGCACCCGCACCTGATGACGAGCCGGTCCTACGGGCGCACCATCGTGAGCCTGTTTCGGCCGCCGCTGCCGCCCGAGGAGGACGAGACGGTAGAGGACGAGACTGTGGAGGAGGACACTGTAGAAGAGGAGACTGCAGAGGAAGATCTCTAGCGACGGAGGAATTCGGACTGCCCGACGCGTCCCCTGGTCTTGACCGTCCCACCCCCATGGACAAGGACTTTGCCCTGTATCCCGGCACGTTCGATCCCTTCACGTTCGGCCACCGGGATGTGCTGGAGCGGGCCCTTCGCCTCTTCGACCGCGTGGAAGTCACCGTGGGGGTCAATGTAGAAAAGGAAACGCTCTTCTCGACCGAGGAGCGCACGGAACTCGTTCGCCGGTGCACAGAGGACCTGGAGGGGGTGCGGGTGAAGGCGTATGCTGGGCTTATCGTGGACCGGGCGCACGACGTGGGGGCGGCGGCGCTGGTGCGCGGGCTCCGACAGGTGAGCGACTTCGACGCCGAGTTTCGGATGGCGTTTGCGAACCGCAAGCTGGCGCCGAATCTTGAGACGGTGTTCTTCATGACGTCCGAGGAATACGCCCTCATCAGTTCGTCGATGGTCCGAGACGCACACCGGTGGGACGGAGACGTGTCGAAGTTCGTGCCCCCGCCCGTCGTGGCAGCCCTGGAGCAAAAGGATACCTCCGCCCAGTCGTAGCCTCATCTAGCGAGATGGGGACAGCGCGAAGCCCGGGACGCTTCGACGGCCCGCCTCCTCGTCCTCCCGTCCACGCACTCAGGGATCAGAGTCGGGACCTAGAGGGAGAAGGCCTCAAAGGCTCGATCAGAATTGTAACACGCGACCGCCCTGAGCGAGGCCCTTTTGATTTGCCGTCGCGTCCTGTATCTTCACGCGAGCACGCATTCCCAACTACTCCAACTCACGACGAATGGATACGCCGGACGATCTCTACTACACGGAAGACCACGAATGGCTGCGCGTCGAAAACGGCACGGCCACCGTGGGCATCACCGACTTTGCGCAAAGCGAGCTGGGCGACATTGTGTTCGTCGAAATTGAGCCGGAGGGGACCGAGCTTGGCCAGGACGAGGTGTTTGGCACCGTCGAGGCGGTCAAGACCGTCTCGGAGCTCTACATGCCGGTCAGTGGCACCATCACCGCCTTCAACGACGAGCTTGAGCTTGCCCCGGAGATCGTCAACGACGATCCGTACGGGGACGGGTGGATGATCGAAATCGAGATCGAGGACCCCGACGAAATCGACGACCTCATGGAGGCCGGCGCGTACGAGGAGGTGACGTGAGGTAGGAGGGAGGCGAACGGAGAGGGGCGCCCTTGCGGTCGAGAGCTTCCCTATGCGGCGTAGTGCGCATTGCGTAATGCGTATCGCGCAGGACCCATCCGTTGACTTCTCACGCAATACGCAATCCCCCCGATGCACGAGACCATCGTCATTCTGGACTTCGGCTCCCAGTACACCCAGCTCATCGCACGGCGGGTGCGCGAGACGGGCGTGTACTCGGAGATTCGCCCGTGCACGGTGGATACGGCGGAGATTGAGGCGCTGGAGCCCCACGGCATCATTCTGTCGGGTGGGCCCTGCTCGGTCTACGACGAGGACGGGCCGCAGCTCGACCCTGCGCTCTTCGACCTCAAACAGCCGGATGGGGCGCCGGTCCCTGTGCTCGGCATCTGCTACGGGCTCCAGGCGATGGCCCATCAGCTCGGCGGCGAGGTGGAGCGGGCCGATCGGCGCGAGTTTGGTCGGGCCCAGCTTCAGGTGCCGCCGGACGGCGAGGAGAAGTCGCGGCTCTTTGAGGGTGTCCCCAGCGGCTCGACCGTCTGGATGAGCCACAGCGATCACCTCACGGACCTCCCCGACGGCTACGAGGTCATCGCCCGGACCGACAACGCGCCGGTCGCCGCCGTGCGGGACACGGAGGGGCCCTACTACGGCGTGCAGTTTCACCCAGAGGTCGTGCACACCGACTTTGGTCGGCAGATCCTGGAAAACTTCGCGTACGAAATCTGCGGGTGCAGCGGCGACTGGACGCCCGCCTCGTTCGTCGAGGAGCAGGTGCGCGAGATTCGCGAGCGGGTGGGCGACCGGCACGTGATCCTGGGGCTCTCCGGGGGCGTGGACTCGTCGGTCGCGGCGGCGCTCCTGCAGCGCGCCCTGGGCGATCAGCTCCACTGCATTTTCGTCAACAACGGCCTGCTCCGGAAGGGAGAGTGGGACCAGGTGCAGGACACCTTCCGGGGCCACTTCGAGATGGACCTGCGCACCACCGACGCCACGGACCGCTTCTTAGAGCGGCTCGACGGAGTGGTCGACCCCGAAGAAAAGCGCACCGTCGTCGGCAACACGTTCATCGAGGTCTTCGAGGAGCAGACCGAAGACATTGCTGCGGATCTGGGGCACCGGCCCACGTTCCTGGCCCAGGGCACCCTCTACCCCGATCTCATTGAGAGCGTCTCCTTCAAGGGGCCCTCGGCCACCATCAAGACGCATCACAACGTGGGGGGGCTGCCCGAAGAACTCGACTTCGAGCTCATCGAGCCGTTCCGGGAGCTCTTCAAGGACGAGGTGCGCGAGATTGGGCGCCTCCTGGACGTGCCGGGGCCCATCGTGGGTCGGCATCCATTCCCGGGGCCCGGCCTCGCCATTCGCATCCTGGGGCCCGTGACGCGCGAGCGACTGGCTCTGCTCCGCGAGGCCGACGCCATTTTCATCGAAGAGCTGCGGGCCAAGGACCTCTACGACGAGGTGTGGCAGGCGTTTGCCGTTCTGCTCCCGGTGCAGACCGTAGGCGTGATGGGGGACGAGCGCACCTACGAGAACGTCTGCGCCCTCCGGGCGGTGACGAGCGTGGACGGCATGACGGCCGACTGGGCGCATCTTCCCCACGAGTTTCTCGGGCACGTCTCCAATCGCATCGTCAATGAGGTGCGCGGCATCAACCGGACGGTGTACGACGTGAGCTCCAAGCCCCCGGCGACCATCGAGTGGGAGTGACCGTGTGTGGGCGTTGAGGGTTGAGGGTTATGCGTTGGGGGTTATGCGTTGAGGGTT
>CAZRPQ010000060.1:0-9245 GCA_964601725.1 uncultured Salinivenus sp.
GCCGCTGAAGATGAGCCATAGGAATATGTTTTTCGTTTGCCTAAAAGATCTGGACACGTTACTACGGCGTTCCCGCCTGGTGTCGAATGCCCCAATGTTGAGTGCCTCGTCTGTGCCGCTGCGCTGAAAGCAGATCTGCCATCGTCCCGGCCAAACAAACTAACAAAACCGGGGCAAACAAATACGAACTTCGAGCGACGGGAACACTCCGCGGTCCGTGAGCACCAGGGAAATTGCGAATACCCAGTACGTGTCAACGCTGATTTTCGGAAGGAGGCCGCGATCTCAAAACCTGTCCAAACAGCGCGTCACCCCGAACGGAGCCGAGCAATCTCCTCGGGCAATCCACCTTTGCCCGGACGGTCCTTCTTCCCGAGTGCTGCTTTCGAGTGCTGTCGGGATCGGAACGACCTGCTCTAAAGGATGAGACCACTCTCCTGCACTGGTTCGCGCGCAGTGGACAGTTGGAACGTAACGAATGATGTACTCGCCGAAACTGTTTTCGATCAAACAGGGTGGCCCAGCAAGGGGAAAATCCTTCGTCTTGGACATCTTTCTAAGTGTACGGCGCGACTCACTAAGAATTGTGAGCATGGATCCGTGTTAGATCGTCATCAACTGGACCGTAGGCATTACTCCTTTGGAGCAATGCTTCTACATTTCACCGCTCCTTACCTTCCCCTATCGGTCAGTGCTTTTGCGGTCCGCCGGGAATGTGGCGGACGGACACGAACGGAGGACATGCCGACGACGATGCCCCGAGCCGGGTGTCACAGAAGCAGAAATTGCGTCAGCCCGAGTGAGACGAAAGACCTCTCTGGGCGTTCCGCAGAGAAAATTGACATACCTCTGCGCATGACATGTTTCGGTGACGACTTCAGTTCTTCTGGGCCCTCCCGCTGGCGGGAGCTGTTTTCACTGCCGTTCACCCAACGCGCTCGCCCTGCGGGAAAGACCGCTTCAGTTCAGACAAATGGGGTTTGTCAGGAGAACCGGTTCTCCGTTCTCGCTCTCATGCTCGACCGCACGGCGATCGAGAGAAGGGTCGCCATGGGACGCTCTCACCTGCTCCCCTCCTGCTGGCGAAAAGGCGCCCGTGGAGCCCACACGCCCAGGAGTACTTTTTTCAAGGACGGGGAAGAAGTAGGGGGATCCCTCGACTGCCCCAGACCTAGCTGCTCGTTCTTCACTTGCGTCAAGAACAGGAAGACGACGGTTCCACGAGAAAGAGTGTCCCGTGAGCAAAAAAGCCGTGCCAGCAACGTAGATCAAGCTGGCGAGACCAACAATGATACACTGGCTGAGCGAAAACATGGGGTGGGGAACGATGGCAAGCGAAGAGGTGCCGGGCGAATCGTCACCTCTTTATCGCCACAAGCATCGTTCCGCAGCACCGCAAGACTCAAGGAAGCATTCCTCGCCCCTTCGAAAGAGCTGTTTTCGGGACTTTCTGAACGCTGTGGCTACGGAGATCTCATGCAAAACAGCCTTCGGAGCTCTCCTCGTCTGCCACTCAGCCTTACATTTCGAAGTGAATTGGTATATCTTTCCGGTCCTGCAAGCACGTTGTTTCGCTCGGCCAGTGCTCGCATCCTCGCCCGGGATGAAGGGAGAGTCCCCGCATTCGGGGAGACCTCTGCACCGCAGCACCAAAATCCGGTGCGGTCTTGATGGAGACAGGGAAGGGGGCTATTCCGTGTCTATTTCATTCCGCGCCCCATGCTCTACCCACTGCACGGCGTGCCGCAGTAGCTCCTCCACCGTCTCGTGCCCCAGCTTCTCCTTTGCCCGCCGTCGGTACGTTTCAATCGTCTTTCGATTTAGATCGAGCTGGTCGGCGATCTGACGCACGCTGTACCCCTCTCCAATCTTCCGAAAGACTGTCAATTCCCGGTCGGTGAGTTTCTCTAGAGGAGCGGTTTCCGTCTCACCGCTGCCTCGTACCAGTCTACTCAGGATTCGAGACGCGACGTGCCGGCTCAAAAACACTTGCCCCTCACTGACGAGCTCGATTGCCCGCACAACTTCGTCGGTGGATTCGGTCTTCATCACATACCCGGAGGCTCCGGCCTCGATGGCCCGCTCCGCGTACAAGTCCTCGCTGTACTTCGAGAAGACGAGGATCCGCACTTCCGGCACCTGAGAGCGAATCTCTTCGATAAGGGCGAGCCCATCTGCCTCCCCCAGCGAAATCTCAAGCACCACCACGTCGGGAGGGTCTTGCTCAATGAGGGACAATGCCTTCCCCGGACGTGCAGAATCCCCCATCATCCGCATTTCAGGATGGCTTTCAATTTTCGACCTTAAAATCTCCCGTATGGCGGGATGCTTGTCGACGACGAAGATGTGCGTCTTCTCGCGAATTGCTTCGGAGCTCATTCGCCTGGAGTTGGGATGATTGGCGATATCGAGACCTGAACTTTTCCCAAACTGGTTCTCCCTTCTCGAATGTTCGCAATTGCGGACAACATATAATTACCACAGCATACACTGGCGATATTTATTTCCCCGAATGAATCTCTCCTACACCGAAAGTGCCCGCGGGGGGAAGGGAGAAAGTGCCCGTGGGAGAGGGGATCTACCTCACTTTTCAGGTTCCCTCCATTCGGAGCGTTTTGCGCGGGAGCCGGTGGTTCATCCGTTGCCTGTAGCCATCGGGCCTCTCGCCCGAATAAAATACGGTACGGCTCTTTTTTCGGGGATGTGGCCCAAATTCTACACGCAATTACGGAGGTGAGCCGGGAGGTCTTCTACCACATCGGCGCAGGTCCATGGTGGGGAAACAGCGCAGCCTCCTGTGGTCTGCCGGAGCATGGAGCCCCAATTCGGGGAACCAGATCTCCTCTTCCGTAGCACCCTCGAAGCATCGCGTGGTGGGGGCCACTGGCGGCAGGGCTCGGATGCAACCCTTATGAGTGGCGACGGGCTGAGAAGCCGTTTTGATCGACGGGTCAGCACCAGGTCGGGCGACGAACGTTCCCTTTCAGACAGTGAGACCGTCCTGCACTTCCTGGAATTGGTCGCTAATCTGGACGTTCAGAGACGTGTCTGCACATTATTCTTCGATGTTCTCTTCTTCGGTAGCCCCCTCGGAGTCTTCCTCCCCAGTGGCTGCCTCGGGGGCCTCCTCGGGGGAATTCGATACCTTCTTCCCGGCCCCGGGGGCAGAGGCCCATTGCACTGCAAACTGTAGCAGCTTCGATACCGACTCAAAGCCCAGCTTTTCTTTCGCGCGGCGCCGATAGGTTTCCACCGTCTTTCGCGCCAGGTTGAGCCGGTCTTGAATTTCTTCGATACTACACCCCTCCCCCAACATCTGAAAAACGGCCAGCTCTCGATCAGTAAAATCCTCGATCGGGAAACTCGGCTCAGAGGACTCTCCCCGGGCGACTTTGTTCAAGATCTGAGAGGCCATCTCTCGACTTAAAAATACTTCTCCCTGGTCTACCACCCGAATTGCCTCGATCAGCTCCTCGGTGGGCTGGTCCTTCATCAAGTAGCCGGACGCGCCGGCCTGGATTGCGCGCTCGGCGTAGACCATCTCGTCGTACATCGAGTAGACGACGATCTGTATCTCCGGGCACTGCGACTGAAGGTTCTGAACGAGATCCAGGCCGTGGGCGTCTTCCAGGGAAATGTCCACGACGGCCGTGTCCGGCTCAAGTTCCTCGATCTGCCGGAAGGCCTTCTCCGAGGTGGTGGCCGTCCCGCAAACCTCGATGTCAAGGGTTTCGTCGATGCGGTTGCGGATGGCCTCCAGGATGGCTGGATGATCGTCGACGAGAAAAGTGCGGATGTGATCGGTAGACTGGGACGGCATGCAAAGCAAAAGCGTGCGGTGCGAAGGACAACGCAAAGGAAGCCCCGTGAGGACTAAGTATTCTCAGAGGCTACGACCAATACTTTAATTGTAGAGCCTCACTAAATAACATCTCGGTTTGCAAGTGAGCGATTCGCGACCAGCCGGCCGAACCCGGCGATCTCGACTCGATTCGGGACGCTCTTCCCACGCAACAATGCTTTCTCCATTTACCCATCATTCAACGATTCGGAGGCCGCCGGGAGGACGATCGTGAAGGTGCTGCCCTCCCCTTCGGCCGTTTCGATGTCAACCTCCCCATCGTGGCGACCGGTGATTTCCCTCACGAGATAAAGCCCCAGTCCGAGAGAGACTTCCCCATCTGTGGGCTGCTGGGAGAGACGCTGGAACGGTTTGAACAAGCGCCCCAAGTCGTCCTCACCCAACCCAGGCCCGCTATCGGAGACCGAAAAATGGACGTCCCCCTCCGATTGTGTGACTCGAACCTCGACGGTCTCCCCATGAGGCGAGTACTTGAGAGCATTGTTTACAAGGTTCTTCATTGCTTCCCGCAGCCGAACCTCATCTCCTATCACCACGGCTTCCTCGGCGAAGTCTGCGCGGCGTAGCTCCTGATTCTTATATTCAGCGTGGGGCTGAAAGCTTTCGACCACCTGCTCAGCCAGTGTTACGACATCTACCGGTTCAAAGGCGAAGCTCTCTGCAAGCACCGACGGTGAGGAAAGATCCAGCTCATCAAGATAGCTGGAGGCCTCTTTCGCCGACGTGTGGATCAGCTCCACTTTGCGCTTGGTGTCGGTGGGCAGCTTTTCCTTTTCGAGCAGAATATCGGATAGGCGTTCAATGGCCAGAATGGGGTTCTTGAGCTCGTGTAGGACGGCGGAGAACTGTCTCGACTCTTTATTCATTGCACTCCATCAGCTTAAGAACTGTCAGTGTCTACAATCTCGTGGGTTGAATACGTTTTTCTGGGGTACCGCTCTTCTGGAGTACTCTCAGTTGAGGCAGGGGACCGCTTTTTTCGTACATTCAAATTAAAGGGCTTGCCCTGAATACAACGAGCACAAGAAGTATTCCACAGAGCATCCACGGACATTGGCATGCGCACAGGGACCAGTCGCACCTACGGACTTCAGTCGTCCCTACGGACTGGATCAGGTGTCCAAGTGTCCCCTGAGCAACCCGTCTCCGCTGGAAGAGCCAAGCCCCCGAGGCCACCAGCGGCCACCAGCCTCCCCGCCCCTCTACCGGGGGAACCCCCAAATTCCGAACTGGAGCACCCCGATGGCCTTGATCACTCGAATTGTTAAGTCGCGTAATAGCTTTGTATAAGTTATTGGGTTAGCTTTCCGATTTCAAGGCCCCAAGCTTTCGGATGATGAACTGCCTCCTTCAAAAACGTGAACTTCTAAATTGGTCTTGGGAAAAGAGGGACGGCCAGAGACGGAACCAGAGGTGAACGTTGGGAACCATCATTCCATACAGACTCGAGGCAGAGACACGCCAGAACGCAATTGGCCGTCCGATGAGCGTGGAGCCCCGCCGCCTCGGAACTGCACGCGCATCGCTGAGCTGGGGGCCCGCCACCGGCCTGGATGGGAACGAGGTCCAAAGTCGCATATTCCCCCTTCCGCGGAGACGAGACTGCTTTTTGCGAACCTGTCCATGACTGTTTTGCTACTCGGCGGCACCGGATTCATCGGTCGACACGTGACCCGGCGCCTGGCGGAAGAGGGCCACACGGTTACCGTCTTCCACCGAGGCCAGACGACGCCCGATCTCCCCCCGTCGGTTACGTCCGTCCATGGTCCCCGCGACGACCCCGGCGCTCTCCGCGATGCCGTCGACGCATCGGCGCCCGACGTCGTCGTGGACGTGATTCCGTACACCGAGGCCCAGGCCGAAGTCCTCATGGAGATTGCCGAAGGACGGACAGGGCGCCTCGTCGTCCTCAGCAGCGGAGACGTGTACCGGCAGTACGACGGATTGCGCGGGCGGTCCGATGTGCCGACCGATCCCGGGCCCCTCGCGGAAGACGCTCCCCTCCGGACCTCCCGGTACCCGTATCGTGGCGCCGACACGGAGTTTGCCCACGCGCACGACTACGACAAAATTCTGGTTGAGGAGCAGGTGCGGGCCGGAGACGTCCCTGCAACCATCCTGCGCCTGCCGAAGGTGTACGGTCCCCACGACGGCCAGCATCACGTGGGCGGCGCGCTGTCCCGTCTGCGCGAGGCGGACGGTGAACTGGTGCTGAGCAAAGGGGAGGCGCGATGGCGGTGGTCGCGCGGATACGTCACCAACGTCGCCGCGGCCATCGTCGCGGCGGTGACCGATCCGGTGGCCGCGGGGCGCACCTACAACGTCGGCGAGCCGGATGCGCTGCCCCAGGCCACGTGGCTCCGACGCGTTGCCGACGTCGCGGGCCTCCCCCCGACGCTCCAAACCGTGCCGGACGCAGACCAGCCCGAGCCTCCTCCCTTCGACTGGGCCTACCCCATGGCCCTCGATACGCGCCGAATCCGAACCGAACTCGGCTTCGCTGAACCGATCTCGCACGAGCAGGCGCTGGTTCGGACGGTGTTGTGGGAGCAGGAGGCGTAAGAGGTGGGTCGTATTGCGTATTTCGTAGTGCGTATTTCGCACCCTGCTTCCGTTCTTACGCAATACGAAATACGCAATACTCTACCCCTCCACGACCGTCCAGTACAGGTCCACGCTCTTCCGCCGAAGGTCCTCGAGGGTCCCGTCGTTCTCGATGACGTGGTCGGCCCGTCGGCGGAGCTCGGCCTGGGGCAGCTGGTGCTCCATGCGGGCCCGCACCTGTGACGGAGACGTGTCGTCCCGCTCCACAACCCAGTCGATGCGGTCTGTGTCCGGCGCCACTACGGCGGCCGTCGTGTCGACGTGCTCGTCGCCCCCCGCCTCGAAGAGAAGCGCCGCCTCGTGGACAAGCAAAGAGAGGTCCTCGTCCCGGGCTCGCTCTTTCGCGGCCTCGAACGCCTCGAAGACGTGCGGGTGGACGATGGCGTTCAGCCGCTCCAGTTGCTCGGGATCGCCAAACACCCGGTCGGCCAGGTAGGCCCGGTCGAGCGCCCCGTCCTCCGTGTAGGCCGCCTCGCCGAACGCCTCCACGATGGCGGCCCGCACGTCGGACTCCTCCTGCATGAGCCGCTTCGCCTCAATGTCGGCGTAGAAGACGCGGGCCCCTTGCTCCTCCAGAAAGCCGCAGACGGTCGTCTTGCCGCTCCCGATGCCTCCGGTGACGCCGAGTGTGGTCACGAGTGTGGAGTGGAGAGTTCAGAATCGGAGGGACGTTGGAAAACTGGAGGATTTACTGCTCTCTCGCGGTCACTCAATACTCTAATGCGATCAACGCTAATGCGATCAGCGTCCTCGATCGGGGCGAGCTACCGAGCCGCCTGTCACGCACAGTCACGAGCCGAGTTTCTTGCAAAGATGTCTGTTGCGGAGGAAGAAGCCGACGAGACCGAATACTGGCTTGAATTGCTCGACGAGCTTCGATCGTGTTCCCGAAACTCCCCTGAGCAAACTCCGAGACGAAGCCCACCAGATCACGACGATGATTATCGCCTCCATCAAGACCGCCCGCCAGAAGCAGGAGTGATTTCACCGCCTCCTCCTGGGCCGAACTCCGCATTCCACACTCCGCATTCCCAACCCGAAATCATCCTGGAGGCCACTTCATGCGGCGTCCCCCGAGAAGATGGAGGTGGAGGTGCCAGACCGACTGCCCCCCATCGTCCCCACAGTTGATGACCGTGCGGTATCCGTCACGGAGCCCCTCTTCCTGAGCCAGATCCCGCGCGACCATGAACAGATGCCCGACGAGATCCTTGTCCTCCGGATCCACGTCGTCGAGCGACGGAATGGGCTTGCGCGGGACGACGAGAATGTGGGTCGGCGCTTCCGGGTTGATGTCCCGAAAGGCCACGCACTGCTCGTCCTCGTGGAGAATGTCGGCGTCGACCTCCCGGTCGATGATTTTCTGAAAAATGGTTTTCTCGGACATGAAGCAATTCCGCAGTCCGTGAACAGAATCGAGCGGACGGCCGCGCTTGTCAGCGACCGCTTCTTGCACCTTCAATATACCAGAAGCGCAGAACGAATCACAAGAGGTTCTCGGTCGGCGGAATGCAGTCCGTTAGAAAACGACCGATCGGTCCGTCCAACCCTCCTCGTCTGTTCGGGTGCACGCCCCCCCGGACCGCAGACTTTTCTGCCTCCTCTCTCGCCTTCCCCAACAACCACGATACATGTGCGAACGGCTCGGCAACTCTGAAACGGATCTCCAAATCTAAACAACACAGCTCAGGGTGACCGGTAAAAACAATTGATAACAGCCGGAAGATTCCCGTCCCGACCCCTCTTTTCTCCATGTCCACCGTTTACATCACCCGGAAGGTCCACTTCAACGCGGCCCATCGTCTCCACAACCCCGAGAAGTCGGATGCGTGGAACCGAGACACGTTTGGCAAAGACAACAACCCGAAGTGGCACGGCCATAACTACGAGCTAGAAGTGACCGTGGCCGGCGAACCGGATCCGGAGACGGGGTACGTGGTGGACCTCGGACACCTGAAGGAGATTCTCCACGAACGCGTCCTCGACAAGGTGGACCACAAGAACCTGAACCTAGAGGTTGACTTCATGGACGGCCTCATCCCGTCCAGCGAGAATTTTGCCATCGCCATCTGGAACGAGCTGGAAGGCACCTTGCCCGCCGGCGAACTCCACTGCGTGCGGCTGTACGAGACGCCCCGCAACTTCGTGGAATACCGGGGTGAATAGTCAATCGGCGATGCCTCTTGCTCCCTGTATTTTTCATCGTTCCCTACTCCGAAATGGCTGAGAAAAAGATCCAGTCGAGCGGCCTGCGCACCAACGGTGCGGCCGACGGCATCCCGCCAAAACTCTACGAGCGCCGCGACATCTACGACGAGGACACCTCCGAGGCCCTCGGCGAGCACATCGAGTCGATCCTGGAGATCTTGGGAGAGGATTCCGACCGGGAGGGGCTGGCCGACACCCCAAGACGGGTGGCCCAGGCCTATCAGTTTCTCATGCACGGGTATGCCCTCGATCCCCGGGAGATTCTCCAACAGGCCGTCTTCGAGGAGGACTACGACGAGATGATCCTGGTGAAGGACATCGAGGTGTACTCGCTCTGTGAGCACCACATGCTCCCGTTCTACGGCAAGGCCCACGTGGCCTACATCCCGGACGGCAAGATTGTGGGCCTCAGCAAGATTCCCCGCACCGTGGAGGTGTTTGCCCGTCGCCTGCAGGTGCAGGAGCGCCTTACGCTCCAGATTCGCGACGCCATCGATGAGGTTGTCAACCCGCTGGGCACGGCGGTCGTCATCGAGGCGAAGCACCTTTGCATGATGATGCGCGGGGCCGA
>CAZRPQ010000061.1:0-3555 GCA_964601725.1 uncultured Salinivenus sp.
CCAGCAGGTTACGCGCCCGCGGGGTCACGTGGTCGGGCGGGTCGATGCGGGCCACCTCCTCCTCAATCATCGGCTGGGCGTCGGGGCGCAGGACGTTGCCCGTCTCCTCGGCCCGCTCCTCGGCGCGCCGCATGGCGCCGAACCGCCACCCCGTCAGCGCCAGCAGCAGAGAGAACCCGATCGCGAACAGGGCGAAGAAGTTGAAAAGCACCGCCTCCGCCAGCACTGCCACGGCATTTTTCGACAGCTCCTGGGCGGCCAGCAGGCCCAGTACGAACGCGCCCCATCCGTTCAGCGGGATCGACATGCACACCGGCGCGCAGGTGGCGTCGCAGTAGTAAGCGAGCTTCTCGCGGGGCAGGTCGAGGCGATCGAACAGGGGGCGGCTCACCGCGCCGACCGTGAGGGAGGAAATGTTCGACTCGACGAAGATCACCACCCCGATGCCCCAGGCCAAAAGCTCCGCGCCGCGTCGACTCTCGCCCCAGCCGCGAGATCGCGCCCAGTCGATAAAGCCCTGCACGCCGCCGGACACCTGGACCAGCGCCACAAGTCCGCCGACGAGCAGACAAAAGACAAGGATGCGGGCGTTGCTTTCAGAATCGAAGACCGCCACAATTTGCCCGGCCAGTTCGCGGAGCCCCGCGACCGGATTGCCGCCTGCGAGGATGGTGGTGCCGAGCCAGAGGCCGGCGAAGAGCGACAGGTAAATCTGCCGCGTCCACAGCGCGAGTCCAATCGCCACGACGGGCGGCAACAACACGATCCAGTCCATCTACAGCTCAGCCAGTGTCATGCGGGCGAGGCGAACCGCCGTGCCGGGCTCTGCGGTCTCCATGTTGAACAGCTCGGAGAGGGCGCAATCTGAGAGGGCGTACGTCACGAGCAACCGACGGGCGTGCTCCGAAGCGCGGGCGAGGTGCGGCCCGTCCTTCCAGACCGCGTACGGACGGTACGTCGCATGGTGCCCTGGATCGGTCGACCTCGAAGAAGCACACCGCGGGGCCCACGCCCTGGCGTACGGCCTCGTGAAGGACACCTGCCATCTGTGACCTTCAGAGACGCGCCGGTCGGAGACAAGTGGTGTCCAGATCGTAGTCGAGGATCAGGGCACGCTGCGTCGGGACCTCGACGTGGCACATCCGTCCCGTCTCCGCGTCCCACGTGAGGCAGGAGAGGCTCCCCGGCTCCGGCGTCACGTCATGGACCATGGTGCCGGCCCAGAACCGCCCGCCCGGGCCCCACGGCCGTCGTTTTCCCCAATTCTCTGGACGATTCTTCTCCGGATCCTGCAGTCGCTGCACGCGGCCAGTGTGCCTTTCGGTCGAGGTCCAAGCAGTCCTCCAGAGGCCCTGTTCCCCCTCGAACACGCTTCGTCCCTGGGCGACAGTACTCCCGCTGATCGCCGTCGCCGCGACGATGCCCCTGTCATTCTGCACCTCCTCGTTGCCCGGCGCCCGCTCTCGCATCCTGGCTACGGTCAACGGAGCGGAAACGCCTCGACCCGGGGGAGGACTGGCGACGCGATTGAGGCGGGCTGATTGCGCCCCAGGATGCTCATTCGTTTCCGCAAACTGGACACACGAGTAATCCAAAAGAACCATTTTATTATGAGAAATGCTCCTTACATATACAGGCGAGCTTAGCGGCCACTCGCAGATCGACGAAAAAAGACTCCGACCTCGACACCCATGTTTGAAAACAAGTGGTTTTCCCTCGCCTCTCCGCCCGCATTCATGTGCGCACGCCCGGGCTCTTTGCCGGTCATTGTAGCGGCAATTTTTCTCCTCGGAACAGGAGGGCAACTCGTGCCCCTTCCTCCGCAGGAGGCTGCAGCCCAAGACCCGTCCACAGTGCCCCCCAGCGTGGAGCGGGAGGAGGTCCAGATCCAGCGCGGGCGCGACGTCGTCCAGGTTCCAAGTCTCTGGTACCAGGAGGGAGACAAGGCCCCGGACAGCCTGGGGGTGCTCCGCGTGGCGCGGTCGCCCGAGGACCCAGACGCAATGACCCATCCGGAGGCTCGGTATCAGTTTCCGGTCCATCTGCAGTTGGCGACCTTCGTGAGAAATGCCCAAGTCGCCGAAATTCCCATGAGCGCATCGGTGATCCGTGGGGACGTTCGTGGACGCATCATCATCAGGTCGCCCGACGAGGATGACTATGATATTGCCGAGCCATACGGGGTTGAGCCCATCAAACAGGTGCCCGGAGAGAAAACCATTGTGGATGCCAGGGCGTGGTACGAGGCGGCCCTGCAAAATCCCGTCACAGGCGAGCGAGCGCCCGAGAATCGGTTTCACGCCACACGCGAGCTTCGAGGAAAACTCCGGAGCACGGCATCGGGAGGAGAGGAGGTTCGGTTCGTTCTACTCGCCCGTCAGGCAGGGGCACCGGCCACCGCAACTCCAAACACCGCCCCTCCGATTCCCCCGGTCAGGGATCGCTTCATTGTGTCCGAGGTGCGGATCGAGACCGACGCCCAAGTTGACGCTCAGACGGAAACGGCCCCGCGACCCCCGCTCGACTGGACGACGACGGTGGCATCCCTCGCCGGTCCCAGCCGGGCAGATATTCCGGCGAGAGGAGGGTACAACGCCAACAGAATCAAAGGCGACGTCGTCAGCACGCTCCGCTGGCGGGTGAACCAGCGGGGGTCCTACGCGCTTTCCTTTACCGGTAGCACCCAGGCTACCTTTGGAGATGGGGGCGGGAAACACAACGACGTGCCGTACGGAGTGGGGATCGCCGCCCGGTTCGGCAAAGAGCGGGCGCTGTATGTCCGAGCGGAGGCGGCGTACGAAGACGACCCCTTCCAGGCCCAAACCTTCTCGACGGGGGATCAGCGTCTCCGCCTCCTCTTCGGGATGGACTATCGGAGCAAGGTCCCACCGGCCCCCAAGACCCGCTGGCGCCTGAGCGCCGGGCCGACCTACTTTCTGGACCGGCCCAGCTCCTGGGAACGCGGTCGAGCGGATGCGCGAGAGCTCGGCGTGAGCCTGAAGGGAAGCCTCAATCACCGGGTCCGCATACAATCATTCACCTCCACGCTCGGCGTGTCGGTCGACGTGAAGCAGAG
The DNA here is from genome assembly GCA_964601725.1 of uncultured Salinivenus sp. GTDB lineage: Bacteria > Bacteroidota > Rhodothermia > Rhodothermales > Salinibacteraceae > Salinibacter. The sequence continues at coordinate 3,077 of CAZRPQ010000061.1, forward strand.
CTGGGGGTATGTCCGCGACGCTGGAAATTCCAATACGACCCTGAGCGGACGGGTCTCATTCAAGCCCAACTTCCGACTGGGTCGCTCGCGCGTGAGGGTGGGGCCGGTTGGGTATCTCCAGTATGTCAGCAACGAATACGCCGACATTCCGGGCTTCTCCGAGTACAATCTCCAATTCGGCCTGGAGGCCACCACGCGGCTGTTCTTCTGAGCTCCCTCTCAACGTGGTGGGGAGAGGGCGCCCCGGTGAAGTAGACGTCCCGGGTCCCCCGCACGCCGAGCAGAACCTTGCCTCCTGGAGACGACTGAGCGTCGGACCAATCCGCCGAGTGAAGCGTGGAGAACCGGCGCGGACGCAGAAACGGCCCGCCCTGTTCGGCACCGGTCACCGAGGGGCGGGCCTTTCGCTTGGTCGTCCAGGGGTCGCTTGGTCGTCCAGGGGGGAGAAGGCTGCAGGTCCGATCGTACGCTCCCACTCG
>CAZRPQ010000061.1:3655-9221 GCA_964601725.1 uncultured Salinivenus sp.
CGCTTGGTCGTCCAGGGGGGAGAAGGCTGCAGGTCCGATCGTACGCTCCCACTCGATCCCGCACTCGGTCTAGACGGGGCGGGGGCGGTGCAGGGGGGCAAAGGAAGCCCCTTTTGGGCGCTCCCAGCTCGGCGTAGCGAGACGCCCGCCCCGGAGGCCTCGGAGCCATGGCCGCGCCACGGAGAGGCCGGGTCGTTTCCGCCTACGGTTCTCCCCTCCCAGCTTCCGTCGGATCTGCCAGCTCCTGTCGAAGGCGTCGTGCCTTGTGCTGAACCCCGAGCTGTCCGTCGAGCGAGAGGGCCCTCTCGTACTCCTCGAGTGCCTGTCGCTTGGCACCAAGGTATTGGTGAAGCGCCCCCTTCCGGCCCCAAATCTTGGCCCAGGTCTGATCCCCCCCGCTCCAGGCCCGGTCGCCCTCGCTCCCGTCGAAGTTGCGGGCCGTATCGATGGTGCTGCGGATTTGATCTTCGGAGAGCTGGTCAACCCGGTCAAGGCGCTGCTTCATAAGGTCAGCGACGGTCCGCGGGGACTTGGCGGCTTTGAACTTTCGTTCTTCCCGCGCCCACCGTTGAGCCTGGAGGTCGCCGGAATCGACCATTTCGCCGTCTTCGTATCGGCAGCGCAGCCCATCGATGAGGATCTCAAGTCCTCCGTTCAGGCGTAGCACCTGTTCGACCCCCCGCATTGGGAGCTCTGTCGCGAGGATTCGCTCTCGCTTTTGAAGGTCATACACGAACAGCTGATCGCCGTCGTCCCTGTCGGTGTCGGCATTGTCGCCGTCCTCGTTCTCAGAATCGTCATCGTCAGCATTGGCTGTAGTGAACCAGGCTAGTTTTCCCTCGGGGGTGATGCCGCTCCCAAGGGCCATGGCCTCGCATCTTTCCTCAAGGAGCTTCTCCCCCCGCTCGTCGAAAACAAGAAACTCGCTACTGAGCGCTCCCAGGCCTGCTGGCGTCCGGTTTTCGACGACCACGGTTCCGTCGTTGCTGACAGAGGGGTTATTGGGACGAGAAATGGCTTTTTCCCAGAGAACGTCTCCCTCAGTCTGTCCCAGGGCAAGTGAGCCCGAGGTCTGATTTGCGGTGGGCTCAATGGGAAGTACGCGATATTGGCCATTCGGGGACCTCTGGACAGAGGCGGACACGCGTCCCTCGCTGAGACGACTCCCGGCTCTCGTGCGAATTGGAGATTCGTCGGCGGCGTCCCTGCTACTCGGTGTACGGGTGTTTTTTTCTGAGTGACGTGTGTTTTTTTCGGGCCAAAGTGTGCGGAAAAGCCAGTAGAGGAGCGCCAGTGCCGCGATCATCGCAAATGCCACGATCATCGCAAGTGTCACCGCTGCCAGGTCTGTGGTGCCCGGTTGGGCGTCCTTGTTTCCGCGTTGCTCGGTCGGTTGGGGGGCGGCCTCACCGCGGGTGCGATCCGGGGCCGGTTTGTCTGACGAGTGGGCCTGTCCCCCCCAGGAGGGCCCTGAGGACGACCGGGACCACAGCCCGCGGTCTGCCGTTCGGGGCTGTCGCTGAAAAGAGGGGGAGTCCCTGACCTGCGGACCATACTGCAGGCGGGGACGCGCGAGCCCCCGTCGCATGAGCATCCGTCCGAGGGAGGTGCCCTGAACCTCCACGCGGGCCACAGCCCGCCTACGACGGTCCACCTCCCGCACCACCACGCGAACCCGTTTCCCCTGGACGAGCTGACGAGCGGTTCGCGTGGCGACCGTGCCGTAGGGCTGATCCGGTTCCGGCGCGTCGACGCCCCAGAGACGCACCGGAACCGTCCCGCCATCGGTGCGGTCGACGGTGTAGGTGTCCCCGTCCGTGACCTCAACCACCGTTCCCGTGAAGTCCTGTCCAGGCTCGACGCTCTGAGCGACGACTGGTGCGGCAGGGGCACACAGGAGAACGCTCAACAGCAGGCGGCGAGCGGCAGACATGGGAGAAATGATCGTGAGCATTAGTACTCGATCTTCAGCGCCCCTCCCCCACCGGGCCGGTCCCCGTCGAGGAACGCGCTGCCTCGACACGACCGGACGACCGATGCAGGCGGAGACACAGTTGAACGAGATCGGCCGGTGCCGGCGACAATTTGCTCGGCCTCGTGCCGCCCGTCACGGCGTTCAGGAGACCTCAGGTGGCCGTCGGCAGGACAGCAAGGGGAGAGGTCGCGCATCGCACCGCAGACGTGAATTGGCGCAAGAAAGATCAACTCGGCCCGGCACTCTGTTCCTCTAAGCGCTCTTCGCGCGCACTTCAGCCGATCGCCCGCGTCCCATTGCATCCCCGGCGGCCGGCAGCGAAGCCGTGCCCGGAAAGAAAAAGGACTTGTAATATTTCTGGCAAGGCTGGACGTCTAAGAGCACAAGATTGATGCCAACCTCAAAAGCACGGAGGGGACTGTTTCGCAACGCGATCCCAACCCCCATTCGCAGTCCGGCATTTCGAGCGTGGTTGAGACGCGAGCGGGGCGAGGACCGGAGGCCCTGCCCATCTCGGCTCACCTGGGTTCCGCACTGTTGGCTCAGTTTCCGGTGTAGCTGACCTTAAAAACACGGCCCTGAAAGATGTCGGTCAGGTAGAGGCTGCCCGCTGGTCCGACCGTGATGTCGAGGGGGTTGCCGGAACCCGAGGTCGTGTAGACAAGAAAATCCTCGAAGGTCGGATCGGTGCCGAGGTTGGATGCAACCTGTACGCGCTTGGCGCGCTCGCTGGGCCCCTCCGTGTTGGTTCGGCCGAAGAGCACCTGGAAGAGCGTGCCTTGAAACGGCTGTGGGAACTGCGCGCCCCGGTAGAAGAGCATCCCGGTCGGCGAGACGATCTGCGGCCATACGTGGATTGGATCAATGAACTGATCGTTCGGGCTCGTCCCCGACGCGAGAGGCCACCCGTAATTTCCCCCTTTCTGGATTTTGTTGAGCTCGTCGTTCCCCGAGGGCCCGTTGCAGGCGGTAAACAGTTCCCCCTCCGCGTTGAAGGCCAGATCAAAGCAGTTCCGCATGCCGAGGCTCCAGGTGTAAGAGTTCGGGAAGGGATTGTCCGCCGGGATCGTACCGTCCCGATTCATGCGCAGAATTTTTCCAGTAAGGGCCGAGGTGTCCTGGGCCGTGCCGGACATGAAGGCGTCGCCGACCGGCACGTAAAGCTTCTCGTCCGGACCGAACCGCGGACTCTGGATCTGGTGGCTCGTCGCGGAGGGAATGCTGTCAAGCAGGATCGTAGCGTCCTCGCCCTGATTGTTGACGTCGGTCACGCGGGCGACCGCCCCGAGCGTGTCGGTCTCGGTCCGTTGGACGAAGGTCAGGTAGACGTACCCGTTGCTCTCGTAGTTCGGGTCGAAGGTAATCCCCGTGAGTCCGTTCTCGCCGTTCACGGGAAAGCCGCCTTGCACGTTGGTTTGCAGGTTAACGAACGGCGTCTCAAGCAGCTCTCCGTCTTTGGCGATGAGGACGCGACCGGTCTGCAGTTCATTGATGAACAGGCGGTTGGACCCGTCTGGCGGAAAGGTGATCGAGCTTGGCAAGTCGAGGCCGTCGAGAAACGTCTCTCCCTCAAAGCCATCGTTGGTGAGTTCGAAGGGAATCGGGTCGGGGGGCGTCTCCACCTGGGGAGGGCCCTCACTATCGCACCCGACCGCGGCAGGGAGAAGGACGAGGACAGCAAGAACAAGCCAGCAGCGGGGCGCCGGTACGGAGCAGGAGGACATGGGAAGAATCGGGGGGTTTATGGACGCGTTCTCTGTGAGGCACCGTTGGGTTCTAAGCCAATCCTGCGTACAGCGGGACTGCGGGGGAGGGTTCCGTACAGCCCGCCGTGGCGGCCTCGGCTGTATCCGTCGTGTTCACTACGGATAGAACCCTCTCCCCAGAGCAGTCGTAGAGCCAAAACCATAATCCCGTTTCGTTTTCTTCATCTTGCATACGCACCAGTCCCCTCTATGCGCACCTTCTTCCTCCTCGTCCTGCCTGCCCTTCTTCTCGTCTCCTGCACGACGGTCAACGTCCATCCAGACGAGGGGACCGACGCGTCGGCCTCCCCTTCGACCGAAAAAACCGCCGACGCGGGGACGGACGACGAAGAGGAGGAAGACGACGATCCCTTCAAGCCCTGGGACGAGACCCTCGAAGATGCCCAAAAGATCGACGGCTTTCTCCCCCTCCACGAGAAAGACGACGGCACGGTCTACGCCGAAATCCCGACGGAGCGCATGGAGCAGCCGTTTGGGCTGACCCTGCACATCAGCCAGGGGGCGGGCGTCTTCAACCTGCACGACGGGCTGCCCCTCAGCGACACGCGGCTGATGCAGTTCCGTCGCGTCAACCAGACGGTGCACCTCGTCCACCGCAACGTGCGCTTCCGCGCCGACGAGGGGCCGATGCGCACGTCCCTGGACGACAACACCGCCCACTCGCCGGTCGAGACCTTCGACATCGTAAGCCGCAACGACTCGACTGGCCACCTGCTCATCGAGTTCTCCGACTTTCTGGTCTCGGACTATCCCGAAATTGGGGATCAGCTGAAGTTTTACTTTGGGGGCGCGCCCGCCGCCTTCCAGAAGGGCAAGAGCTACGTGAAGCAGGCAATGGGCTTCCCCGAAAACACCGAGATCGACGTGTCGCTCACCTACCAGGGCTCGTCCGCCCCGCTGATTGGGGGCGAGGCCATCCCTGATTATCGGGCCGTGCCGGTGGGGGTGCGGTACTCGCTCTTCGAACTGCCGGACTCGAAAATGCAGCGGCGTCCAGCGGACGACCGGGTGGGCTACTTCACCGACGCCGTGAAGGACTTCTCCCGCGACCAGGCGGCCGACCCGTACGTGCGCTACGTGCAGCGCTGGCGCCTGGCCCCCAGCGATACCGCCGCCTACCGGCGCGGCGAGCTCGTGGAGCCGGCGGCCCCGATCGTGTACTACGTGGACCGCACGGTGCCCCCTGAATACCGCGAATACGTGAAGCAAGGCATTGAGGCCTGGAACGAGGCGTACCGCGCCGCCGGGTACAAGAACGCGGTCGTCGCCAAGACGGCCCCGGACGATTCCACCTGGAGCGCCGAGGACATCCGCCACTCGACGGTTCGCTGGACGGCGGCCCACCAGATGGGCTACGCCATCGGTCCCTCACAGACAGACCCGCGGACCGGCGAGATCCTGAATGCGGACATCCTCCTCTCTTCCTCATTCGTGAGCGGGTGGCAGCAGACCTATAGCCAACTCACGCCCGAGACCTCCCCGAACGGAGAAGCGGCGGCCCACCGTCCCGTGCCCCCCCGCACCCCGAACGCCCTCCGCAAGATGCTGGGGCCGGACCTCGCCCGGCGGGCCTGCTGGGCGGAGCGGGGAAAGGCGCAGCAGCTCGGCCTGCAGCGCACGCTGCTGCTGGCCCGCGGCGTCATCGAGCCGGGCGCGCCGATGCCGGACGACTACCTCGGCGCCGCGATCAAGGACCTCGTGATGCACGAGGTGGGACACACGCTCGGCCTGCGCCACAACTTCAAGGCCTCCTCCGGCATCCCCTCCGATCAGCTCCACGACGAGGACTTCACGGGCGAGCACGGCGTGAGCCTCTCGGTCATGG
>CAZRPQ010000062.1:0-5228 GCA_964601725.1 uncultured Salinivenus sp.
TCCGGCCTGTCGCCTCCCCGGGGCTTCTGGTCGCTGGCGCCTCCCTCAGGCGTTGCTCCAGGCCGGGCCTCCGCAGGCGCCCGAGCCCTGCTTGTGCTCTGGTCTCCATCCGTCTCGTCGACATCCGTCTCATCGGCATCCGTTCTATTTGAACTACAGGTTCGCAGACGTTCTGAGCACACCCGTCTCGGTGGTGCTGTCGGACAGCTCACCCTCGGGGTCGGCCTCGACCAATGGTCAGTGCAGACCTTCCCGATCGGTTTTACGGGGCAGCGGGATGTCTCACGGGAACAAGGACCGGATAAAGGCCTCGGGGTATGTGTTGCCGAGTTCTCTTTTTTTCTGACCTGCGGGCTCGGGGGCCAGATACGTGCCCACCAGGACCTTATATGGAGCCTGTCCCGAACCAGAGGTCACATGGACGTACGCCGGTTCTCCTTCTTTTCGGAGGGTTGCAACCCGCCGTTTCGCTCGAATCGCCGTGGTGAAGGCACTCACCTGTACTGCGTAGCGTCCCCCGGATGCCCGCCTGAGCACGTACGCCCTTGGCACCTCTGCGACGAGCGTCGCGCGCATTTGCTCGGCAGAGGACCGGTGTTCAAACGAGCCGACCCACACCCGATAGAGCATCTCGTCGCCCCGGCTCCACGACTGAATCGACACGTGGTCGACGCGGTCGCGCAGTGAGGAGCCCCGGCGGCGAGCCTGCTCCCAGCCAGCGAAGGCGCCCGCCTGCACCGCGAACGAGGCGCCAAAGGTAGCCGCCAGGGGCTGCACGTTCGGGAACTGATCCAGCAAGCTGTCGAGGACCGCAGTGGAGTCTCGGTAGTGCCCTGCCCACACCCGGTAGCGGTGCTGCCTGGCAGTAGAACGCGCAACGATGCCCACTGCGTCGTGTCCCGCCGCTCGCACCTGTTCGGCCCGGCGCAGGGCAGCTTCCCACTCCGCAAATGTGCCTACCTCTCCCACGTACGGGCCCATGCCCACCGCAAAAGGAATTGGATCCGGACGCGTGTCCGCGGCCTCTGCCGAGTCGTCGAGCGCGGGTTGCTGCTCCTTCGGTTTGGGAGGCGGCTCCTCGTCGGGCTTTCCACCTAATGCGCCCCCGTCCTCAAACTGGATCTGCGGACGTTCGGTGGGCAGCACCCGAAGGGTCACGGTGGTGTCCTGTCCCGAATCCAGCTCCGTTTTAAGCGAGTCCACTTCGGGAGCCTTGTCGTCGGGCACCTGAAGGCCCAGCAGATCGATAGTCCAGGTCCCAGGTCGCAGGTTGTCGAATGTGGCACGGCCTCGCGGTCCCGTCGGGCGCTGCAACGCTTCCTGCGCGTTTGAGATCTCCACCCCCTCCCGGGCCAGTCCGCCGACCGGCTCAGGATCTTCGCCCTCCAAGGCCGCCCGCGTCGTGGGAAAGTCGTACAGCACGACCTCCACGGTGAGGGTCGCCGCTTCGGTGACCGGAATGATAAATTCGGTGGCCGTATCCTCCGGCCGAATCGGACGCGGCAGGTTTATCAATGGAACTTGGTCCAGGCCGAGCCCGGAGACCCGTAGCAGCGGCGATTCTTCGTCGGGAAGGGGCACCGAAAAGCGTCCCTGCTCGTCTGTCAGGCGCTGGAACGGCCCGAGCCGCGCGAGGATGCCGGGAAGGGGATCGTCCGTCTCCGCGTCAACGAGCCGTCCGTTCAGGGTCGGCTGCGGGGCGAGGCTCGGCGTGGGCACCGAAACCGGAAGGGCATATGAAAACTGCACCTCCACTTCTCTGTCGCCTCGAAGGTCGCGTTGACGCGCTTCGGCGGAGAGGGTGTGCCCGAATGGGAGACGGTATTCCACTCGTCCCTGGGTGCTGGTTTCCGTAGACTGCGGCCCGCCCGGGGCTCGGAACTCTCCCCGCGCCTGCACCGCGAGACGGTTGCCGATTTGAGCCCGTGCCGAGGCGGTCGCCCGCAGGCGCGAGCGGCGCGAAAACCCCTCGTCGAATGGGGCCCGGGTCCAGTCCACGCTCGCCCCAAGGCGCTGCTCGCCCAGGCGCAATGAGGCGTCGAGGCCAAGGGTCTGAAAGGTCTGTTCGGATGCGAATTGCTCCTCTCGGATTTGCCCTAGTTCAACCGTTGGGTTGAGCGATAGGCGCTCCGTGCTCAGTCCCCCCCGCACCGCAAGTGCCTCCTCGTTCCGGAGGGGCCGTCGGTCGAAGGAGCCCTGCGTTTGGAGGGACCAGTTCATCGTCCCCACGCTCGACCGAAACGAAGCGCCCGCACGGACAGTCGTCGAGGTAAACGGGCGGCCTGTCGCCTGGTCGCGCGCCGATCGCTGGACGTTCCCGCTCAGCGAGAGGGACTCGGTGGGACGGACGGACAGGCTCGCTGAGGTGCGCCGCGTGTCATTGAACGCGTTTGGAAACCCGGCGTCGATCCGCGTGCGCCGGACCTGGTAGTCGACCCGAGGGAGCCTCCCACTGAGCTCGGCCCGGTAGGCCCCGCCTTCCTCGCCGTCTCCCCGCCCGTACCCGCCTTCCACTTGAAGCTCCGCCTCCTCCCACGGCACCACGGTGCCCTGCAGCGTGCCCAGGGTGCCCTCTTCCCGCTTCCCGCTGTTGTGGACGACGTTGCCCAGCACCTGCACCCGCGAACTGATTTCGGCCCCCGCGTAGACGGCCCCTTGCTGCCTAGACTGCCCAAAGCGGCTCTGCAGCCCGTAGCCGCCGACCCGCCACCGGTCGCCACGGTACTGCAGCTCCCCCCCCGCCCCGAACGTGCCCTGTGCGGCCAGGCGTGTGCGATCGAACGTGTGGTCCCCAGCCCGGACCGTCCACGACGGCGTGGTGTACGTGGCCCGGTACGTGCTGCGCCGCCCAAAGCGGGCCGTGCCCGACTGGCTCGGGCCACGGAGGAGCAGGTCCAGCGACCGCGTTCCATTTTTCCCAAACTCGCTCGACCCTTCGAACGCAACCTGTCCCGCTTGCGCCCCGTCGCCTCCGAAGCCACTCAGACGCAGCGTGCCAGGGTAGCGGGGGCCTGTGAGCAGTCCGCCCCCAGTCCCACGAGGGACCAGCTCCGTTCGAGAGCGCGCCGTTAGGGTCGTATCCCAGGGCTTAAGGCGACCCCGTACCACCAGTCGCTGTTCGAGCGCTTCGTCAATGGGATCGGTGTCGACGGTGACGCGCACCCGCTTCTGCTCCCCTGGGCGCAGGCTGTCGGAACGAGGGACGAATCGCACGGCCGCGTCCGGCGTCACGTCGGCGTCGAGCGCGTAGCGGACCGTGTCGTTGCCCTCGTTGACCACCCGAATGGTCGCTTCGTACGGGCGGCCCGCCGACACGCGTCGGGGGACATCTTCCACGGCAAGCCGTGCGTCCCGGACGACGGGGACCCGAACAGTGGTCGCCGCGGCGCCTTCGAGAAAGGGCGGCTCCTCTGCTCGCGCCCGCAGACGAGCGCGCCTACGGCCCGCGGCGGCCCCGCCCGGCAGCGCCACACTGATGAGCTGAAGGCGGCTCTCACCGGGGTCGAGCGACAGGGAGCCGAGAGGCGTAAGGACACGCCACCGCTCTGGGAGGTCGAGCTGGAGGGCAACCGTGCGGGCCGTATCGGTAGGGTTCGCGACGCGAAACCGGAGCGTCGTCGATTCCCCCGGGGGCGCCGTAATTTGAGCCGGCCCCACGGCCTCCACTTGTATGGAGTCCGCCCTTGGAGGTCTTGCCTCCGCCTCTGCGGGCAAACCGCCCGCGAGCCCCGTCAGTAGCAGCCCTCCCGCTAGAAGCACAGCCTGATAAGACATGACGGACCGGAACGACGAGGAACGAATGCCACTCTCGGCAGCGGCGGCCCTGCGGATGGGCCCCACTTGGGCTACAGATCAACCGTAAACTGCCGTCCAATCGGATCGGTCTCCTCCATCTGAAGCACGAGCAGGCCCTGGTACGTGCCCGGCGACACGCCCGAGAGATCCATCTGAAATTGGGCCGACGTGCCCGGATACACGCGCTTCGGCGAGGTCTGCTCTTCTACGACCAGCTCCCCGGCCTCGTCGTACAGTTCGAGCTGGGCCGACGGGCGCGCCGACCGTGTGCCCATGTTCTCGGCCGCTACGGTGAGGGCAGTCTGGCCCTCCTGCCGCTTCAGGTCCGTCGAGAGGATTTCGACCTCCGGCGCGCCGGTCCCGCTGATGTGGGTGGCTACCTGGATGCCATATCGGCGCACCTGCTGCACGGCCAAGCCCTGATCGGCCGACACGGTCTGCTGGCCGAGAGGCTCGATCAGGAGCATGCTCCAGTACGTGCCCACCGGCGGCTCGCCGCCTATGGTCTCGGGCACGTCGACCTGGTACGTAAGCTCCACCTCCTCTTCCGGCGGAAGCGTGATCGTGGAGCCGCCGTAGTTGATCCACGGCGCATTGGACCGCGTAAGCGTCCCGGGATCCGCGTAGTTTGTCGTTCCCTCGTAGGTAAACGTGTAGTCGCGGAGAGACACCTCGGCGGCTCGGGTGCTGTCGTCGCTGTTATACAGCTCAATGGCACGCTCATACGTGGCGCCGGGCGACACTTCATCGTCCTGCGAGAGCGAGCTTCGAACGAGCACCTGGGCCGTTCCCTGAACGGTACCGGCCACGATCAGGAACATCGCCAGCACGCCGGTGCGGAGGGAAAGGGGGGAGAAGAGTATCCCGAGGAAACGACAGCTCATGGAACGGGAGGTGGGGATTGGGCTTGGAAAACCGGCGGATGGAAATGCTTTCGCTGTATGCGCGGGCCCGAAGCTCGGTTCGCCTCGCTCCGGTTCGCCTCCCTCCCAGTCTGTCCGCCCTCCACATCGGATCCTAGCAATTCGGATGCCGCTGTTAACAAACTTCCTGCACAGCCTGTGCTCAGGACGCTGTTGACCGAAAAGCTATTGGCCGGTGAACGTGCATTCGACCGTAAGCTCAGGGGTGGCGCTCGGGTCGTAGTCGACGTCTACTCTTCCGTGTGGCTGGATGCGGGCTGGGCATGGCTCTCTCGGGGAGAAGCGACCGCGAGGCAGCCCACGGCGACCAGCAAAACCAGTAGGTGGATCGCTCTCATAGAACCGAGGGGACTATAGAAACGCCCCGGTGGCGCGGCGACCACCTGGGCGGAATCCGTTTTCAGATTGGTGGCTGGAACCCTCGTTCCCTACTTCTCCGCGGGGCCCTTGCGACGGACCGGGGTTGCCAGCCAGCACTCATGTCTCTGCACATGCGCCTTTAGTTGTCGG
>CAZRPQ010000062.1:5328-7857 GCA_964601725.1 uncultured Salinivenus sp.
AACTTTTTATCAAGAGAATTCGATTGTTATGTCCATTTATTTTCTGTAGGTCTTGAACCTTCAATATTTTTTCCCGTTCCTGCCGTTACACTTAAGTGACAACAATAAATCTTGATATTAAGAGTCGATTTTGCGACTGTGTCAGATTGAAATGTAAACATTAAGACCCGACACAAAACAAAGCATGATCCGCCTCTCTACCTGTCACGCTCCTTGGTCTGGTCAAAGTGAGCAAAACATGAGGCCTGGATCTGACACAGTAGCCTGGACATTTTTCACTTCAGGATAAACTGAGGCCGGATGCGCCCAGAACTCGGCCGCCATGCCTCCAAGAGTTCCGAAGTTGAATCGTCGAGCGGGCTCAAAACGGGCGAACGCCCTCAGAGCTAGCCGAGAAGCCAGTCGGCCGAGCAAACCGTCCGCAACTGGTTGAAGCTTCAATTGGTTGAAACGGGCCGACCGAAGATGAGAAAGGGCCCCGCGCTGCGTTAGGTCTGGATCTGCTCACTACAGTGGAACCAAACCCGCTTGCGCGCAGTGGCCTTTTCTGTCGATCTAAGCGGCGAAGAACGCGAAAGGATCCTGCTCGGGGATCGAGACATGGGTCTGCTCATGGAGAAGCTTCTCAACCAGAATCTCAAAGCGGAGATGAGCGATCATCTCGGTGCCGATCGCTTCGACGAGCGGCTCTCTTCCCGACGACCCCATTGGCGGATCTCCAATGGGTTCGACGAAGTAGCCCTACCAGTAGACCAAGACGACGTGAAGGAGTTGGACACCTCGTTCTCGGAGGCGCTATTGCACAAGAAGTCGCTACTGCACAAGACGTCGCTACTGCACGAGTAGGGTGTAGCGCACCGTGTATTCGACCCGGCCCGGCCGCTCGGTCACGGCGGCGCGCAGGCGGTATCGCAGGGTGGCCTGCTCCTCGCAGGCCCGCCCCGTCGGGGCCTCCCCGCAGGGAGAGATGTCGCGGAGCAGGTCGGTGGGGCCCATGTCGCCTCGCAGCGGGACCGGTCCCTGCTCGGTCCCGTCGGTCGGGTCGAGGGCCTTCACGGACAGGTCGTACCGGCGCGGCGCCGCGATGGCCGAGACCGTGACCTTCCGTTCGCGGTCCGCGTCTATCGCGCGCTCGTAGACGAGGGTCGTAGAGGCGTCCGTCGCGGTGGCCGTCTGCTGCCCAGCGGCAAAGCGGTCGATGCGGAGGATGGGAGGACCTCCCTCGAAGAACAGCGACTGGGCCGCCGCCGGGCCAGCGCTTCCCAAGAGCACCAGTCCTACGAGCATGGCACAGACCCAGTATCGCCTTCCGCCTCGTGGCCCAGGCCTTGGATACAAGTAGAACGACAGCATGCGGGAGCCCCGCGCTATTCGATAAGTTCGAACGACAGTCGGATGGCGGCACCGCCCGGCTCGGCCTCCACCCCCACTTCTGTGGTCACCGACACGGTGAGGCCCGTGGCGGAGACCTGCCCGATGCCAGTCACCAGGGTGCGGGCATCGGCCCGGCCCTCGGGACTCAGTACCTGCAGCGGAGCGTCGCCGGCCCGCTGCGCTCCCTCGGGCGGCTCCAGTTCTACCCGCAGCGCCACCCCACGGGGCGGCGTTCCCTCCACTGAAACAACCACGGATTGCGAGGCCGGCCGGTTTGTGACCACGGAGTACGTGGTCTGCACAGTCTCAGACGGCCCCGGCCCGGTGACGAGCGACGGAAGCGGATCGACCGAGACGGTGCTGTACGGCGCCACCTCGGCGGCTACCGTGTGCACGTCCTCGTCCTTCGCCTCCTGCGCCCACCCCACCGCGGGACCGACCAGCACAAGAAAGCCAACGAGAAGCAGTCGCTGCACGGCGCTAGTTTTAATCTGTGATCGTGTACGTAACCGTGAGCGTGTACGTATCCGGCACCACCGCCGCCGACGCCGCGGCCCGGTACGCGATGGGCACGCCGCTGTCCTCTGCTTTCTGTATGTCAAATACCACTCGCCTCTCTTCGGTGCTCAGGGGGGTCCATCCGGTTGAGGTGGCCCCCCTCCCTCTCAACGCTGGGGCGTCCACCTTGGCTTCGAGCGACAATCCCGTGGGGAGGGCTTCGTCAAGAGAAGCCTGGATCTCCTTGGGTTTGCCCGTGTTCGTCGTCAGCGCGTATGTGGCAGTGCCCGCCGGCGTTTCTACCGCCTGTCCCAGTTCCGGAATGGAGATCTCCGGGGTGCCCCGAACCTCAAACGTCGTGTTCTGAGTAATTTGCAGGTCGAGCGTCCGCTCAGCGCGCGGCGATTGGGCCTGAGCTCGGAGCGGCTCTCCCCCAAATGCCAATACAAATGCCAATGCAAAAACGACGAGTACCTGCCGGGTCCAGCAACACGGTCGTGGGGAGAAATGGAGAGGGTGCGCGTCTGCCCCGATCAAGTGCCCCACAGCGGTATCGACCATACGACCGAACACTACGCTTTTCCGACGAACTATTTGACGCGGGTTGCGGAGTGCATATTGAGGGGGGAAGTTGAAGCGGCCCTCCCGACGGTCCGC
>CAZRPQ010000062.1:7957-9212 GCA_964601725.1 uncultured Salinivenus sp.
CGGCAACGGTCCATTCGCGTCGTGCAGTTTGGCTTCCATCTTCGCGAACAGTTTAGGAAGGACCGCGACGACGTCCCGGCCCGGTCCGTCCTCTTCTCCCGGACGGTCCGTTCGAGACGGCGTGCAGTTTCCGCAAAGGCTTCCCCTTGTTGCGTGGACGCCCTTGGGAGGATCACTCCGAGATGATTGTGTACGTCACCAAGACGGATGCTGTGCCCGGCGGTGCGTCCCCGGAGGCCGCTACCACGTACGTCAGGCCAGCGTCCGACGCGTCGACCCCCTCTATGCCCTCCACGAGTACCTTTGTCTTCTCCTCTCCGTCTTCTACGATCATCCGCTCCCCGCGCGACGTGCTCCCGTCGCCGGGTGCCTCCATCTCGGCAGTCAGTCCGATGCCGACCAGGTTCCCCTCCGTCTCCACGCTGGCTTGAATGACCCGCGGGTTCGAGGTATTTGCGAGAACCGAGTAGGAGGATGAAGCGGTCTTGCTCTGCCCCTGCTCCACCTCAATGTCGATATCCTCCCCTACCTCGATACGGTTTACCTCCTCTACTGTAATGGTCACGGTATGGCTCGCGGTCTTCGCCTGGGCCTGCCCTGTCTGCGCCGACCCGGATCCGACTACGAGTCCAACCAAAAGCAGCGTAACCTTGACTGGGTGGTACAGCATGCATGACTTCGAAAAGTCCATTGCACAGCTCATCTGTGGACGCGTGTTGATTCCCTTCAATCCCGGACTTCGACTTTCTTCTGTCTGCAAAGACAGTTAGAACCTTCGATGCAACGGGAATTGCCTACGTCTGAGTGCTCTGTAGTTGAGCACAAAGACCGTGCAATGAACCTCAATGTGGGGCAGGAGGCGAGAGACGGCCCTCCATTTCCCGACTCAGACGTGCCGCATGTATCTTTTACCGGGGATCCGGACCAACGCTCCGTGCAGACAGGGAGCCGATTCCCGTGAAAGCATAGGGAGGCAATGGGGTAACATTGAAAGAATACCTGTGATGGCTGTCTTGATGCGAATCGGCTTCATTCAACCACCAGGGGGCGCCTGATGCCCCCCGAGGTGCGCCCGAAACGTTGGACCAGTGGAAACTAGTTCAGGGTGCATGTGGCTGAATTTTCCTAGACCTCACGATGGGGGTTCTGAGCGTGAATGCGTTACGCAATTGCTCCAACTTGCAAGATTAGGTGGCATTTCAAGTCTGTGAGTTGGGGTCCAGAAGCCGTGCGGCCCTCAAAAGAGACGGCGGAC
>CAZRPQ010000063.1:0-9155 GCA_964601725.1 uncultured Salinivenus sp.
CCTCCCACACCTTCTGCACCACCGAAATAATGAGCTCCAGCCGGCTTTGCTGGGCCACGTTGCTCATCACCTGCGTCGAGTCGACCCGCTGCCACTCCGCCTCGGTCTCGACCGCCTTGAGTTGCGCGTTGGTTACCTGCTCGAACACCTCCCCAAACAGGTCCTCCCCCGTCTTCTCCGCATGCTCTCGAACCCGCCGCCGAAAATTGTACAGCGTCCGGAGCTCAAACAGCTCCGCTCCCCAGTCGCCTAAGCCCACCGCATGGCGCACCTGCAGATTGAAGCAGAGCTGCTTGTGAAGCTCCCGGTCGCTCCACCCGAAACCGCTCTTCAGAATCTCCAAGGCTACCAACACGTTCACCGGCACGTTCGGACGGGAGGCCTTCTCGCTGTAGAGATCCGCAAAAATCCCCTCGTCGATGCGGCAAAATACCTCCCGGTAGAATGTCTCCGCCCAGGAGGTCTCCAGCCGTTCTCGAAGCTTCTCGGGAAGTAGGTTCGCCCCCTCGAAGAGACCCTGCTGTCGGTGATCGTCGTTTCGCTGAAACATTGCTCGGGAGAAAACGCAGGAGACAGACCGGTCGACGGGTAATCTATAGAATCACAGACCTTTTTTCAGCAGACCCAAACCTGTTGATTCACTCGGGTCGGGAGAATTAAACGACTACATACGTTCACGGTGTAGTAATTCTTCCTGTTAGATCTTTTCTGGCCATGGGGGACTCCAAACGGGTCACGCTCAGTGACATCGCCGAGCGACTCGGACTGACGAAGGTTAGCATCTCGAAGGCTCTCCGCGACCACCCGGACATCTCCACGCAGACCAAAGCTCAGGTCCGCGAGGTCGCGAAAGAAATGGGCTACACCCCGAACCGCCTGGCACGTTCGCTCCGGACCGATCGGACGGGTACCCTCGGCGTGATCGTTCCGAAGATTGCGCACAATTTTTTCGCCGACGCGCTCGAGGGGGTCAATGACGTGGCCACGGCAAATGACTACGAAATTATTCTCTGCGTGAGCGGGGAGCAGAAAGACCGAGAACGGCAGCACCTTCGCACGCTTCTCTCGATGCAGGTCGACGGGTTGCTCATCTCGGTTTCTGCCGAGACCGAGTCGTTTGAGGTGTACGATCAGATCTCAGACGCCGGTGTACCGCTGGTCTTTTTCGACCGGGCCGCGAGTGACGTTCCCGCTAGTCGCGTCCGAGTCAACGACAAACGGGGGGCCTACCAGGCCACCCGGCATGCCCTTCGGAGCGGCCATCAGAAAATCGCTCACCTTGCTGGCTACAGCCACATCGACATCGGACGGGAGCGTCGCGCCGGGTACGAGTCCGCGCTGCGCGAGCACGACGTTCCAGTTCGGGATGAGTGGGTCGTAGAGGGCGGTTTCGGGGAAGAAGACGGGTACGTCGGTACGATGTCCCTGCTCGACACGGCGGGGGTCCCGGACGCGATTTTTGCGGTCACGTTTCCCGTGGCACTCGGTGTGGAGGATGCTCTTCGTCGCAATGATCGGGTGGATCCGGATGAGGTTCAGATTTACTCGTTCGGACAGCACAGCCTCAACCGATTTTTTCGGCGTCCCCACGTGTCTGTCCACCAGCCGGCCCGAGAGATGGGCAAAAGGGCCCTGTCGATTCTTCTCAAGGAGATGACGGACCCAGACCGGGAGCCGCGGGAGGTGACGTTGCCCACGCGGCTCGTTGAGCCTGAAGAGATTGACCCCCCGTACCTGCAGAAGGAATAGTGACTCAAGGCGGAATCTTCCGGCAGCTCCCCTCAAGCCTGCACGCGTTGCTGGACCCAGCTGTAGCACGGGCTGAACAGGGCTCTCGGGGAGGTTCCAAGCTCCGTTTCGAATTCGAGGCCTTGACATTCAGCTTCGCATGTGCTACTTAATCGATTAAGTGAAAAAAGTGCGTAGAGGTGGCCGCGGGCCGTGTGCGCTCTCGGGTCCGACTGATGTTCGAAACCAAATCCTTGGTGACACTGCCATGCTCCGAAACGGTAAAACCCGTCCCCAGCCCGAATCCTTCGATGTGCGGGCGCTCGAGCAGGCGCTCTCGGGGGCCGGAACAGAATCCGTACACGTGTACGAGACCTCGCTCCAAGAACACGAGGGACGGGTTTACGCCCTCGTCCGACTGAACGGCAAGCGGTGGCTCGTTGTCGCAGCGGCGGAGGAGCCGGACTTTCAGTACGAATCGAGGGTAGATCTGAAGGAGAGCTCCTTCTACCTCTGTCCGTGTTCGCCGAAGAATGCCCGTCAGCTTCGGAAGGTTTTTTCCTGGACGAGCCCCGTTCCACTCGGCCGTGCGTCGGCGATCGGGTGCGGCGATCGGTTGGGGCTGGCCACCCCCGGTCACATCCGGGCCTGCCGGTCGACCGACGCCGTGCCGGTATTCGCCCAGCAGTCCATTCGCGAGATGCAGCGCACCGGACGCTCGCCCCAGGAGGTGCTCAACGACGTGAGTTGGGCGGTTTTCCGGGAGGGTTATGAGGCGGGCTTCGGGGCGGACGCCGATCATCTAAAGACAAAGACCCACGTCGACGTCTGTCTGGCAGCAGGCTACACGATGTATACGATCGATCCCTCCGACTACGTGACCGATGAGGCGGATCGGCTCAGTGGTGATGCGCTCCGGGACCGCTTCGATGCCCTTCCCTGGGACCAGTTGGACACCTCGCCGGAGGAGCACCTCGACCGCTACACCGGCGCCCCGATTACGGTGGACGGCGACCGGGGATCAATTACCATCGAGTTAAGCCCGACTGAGCTGCGCAGGGCGGCCATCAAGTACGGCGAGGCCATTGCTCACACCCGTCGCCTGGCCGAGTACCTTGCGACGCAGTACCAAAAACACCGCCCGGGTGAGACTTACGACTTGGAGATGTCTGTGGATGAGACCTCCTCGCCGACCCGAGCTCACGAGCACTATTTTGTGGCCGCGGAACTGTCGCGGTTGGGGATAGAGGTCACGAGTCTCGCGCCTCGATTCGTCGGTGACTTTGAAAAGGGCATTGACTACGTCGGAGACCTGGAGGCCTTCGAGGATGCGTTTGAGGAGCATGCGATCATCGCGGAGGCACGGGGCGGATACAAACTCAGCATTCACTCCGGGAGCGACAAGTTTTCGATTTATCCGGTGCTCGGTCGCCACGCCGGGGACCACGTGCACCTGAAGACGGCAGGCACCAGCTACCTCGAAGCCCTGCGCATTCCCGCCCGCCACGACCCATCGTTCTTTCGGGAAATCGTCGATTTTGCGTTCGACCGGTTCGAGGATGATCGGGCTACGTACCACGTGACCACGGATCTGAATGTGATTCCGCCCCCCGGCAAGGTGGCCGATTCGGAGCTTGAGGATACCTACCTCGAAGAAGAAAACGGTCGACAACTGCTCCACATCACCTATGGGTCGGTCCTCTCGGCTCGGAAGAACGGTCAGCTTCGCTTTCGCGACCGGCTCTTCGACCTGCTGGACCGATACGAGGAGGAGCACTTCGAGGTATTGCAGGAGCATTTCATCCGACACATCGAGGGAGTTGGGGAGATGTCCCCCCGATCGGAAGTCGACCTGCCGGCGACCGCCGGTGCGGAGTAAGACCAAGGGTTTTCACGGATCGACAGACGCAATCTTTTCTGCAACCCCGCTCCACAGACCATGCCTCGAATTCCGAAATCGCTCGCTCTTCTGCTTCTCGCTGGTGTTCTCGGCGTCGGGCTCGCCTGCAGTTCCGGCGACTCCGCCGACGATTCTGCCGACCCAAACACGCTCACGTCCTCCGAGCAGGAGGAGGGATGGACCCTTCTCTTTAACGGCGAAGATTTTAGCAACTGGTCCGGCCTGGGTCGAGACGAGATCCCTCCCGGACACTGGGAGGTGGTTGACGGGACCATCCACAAGGTTGAGAGCGGAGATGTCCCGACCGCCGAAGACGGTCAGCCGCTGGAAGGGGGAGACATTATGACGACCGAGACGTACCGCAACTTCGAGCTCAAGCTGGAATGGAAGACGAGCAAAGGAGGGAATAGCGGCATTAAATACAACGTTTCCGACTCCCTGTCGACGGTCCACGAGCCGCAGTACGCCGCCCTTGGGTTCGAGTACCAGTTGTTGGACGACGATCGGCACCCGGACGCCGAGGAGCCGAGCCACCGCGCCGGGGCGCTTTACGACCTCATTCCTGCCAACGACCGGAAGGCGCTCAAACCGGTCGGAGAGTGGAACCAGGCCCGAGTGCTGTTTCAGGGCTCCCGCGGAGAGCATTGGCTCAATGGGGAAAAGGTGCTGGAGTACGATCTGGGGTCGGCTCGCTTCGACTCGCTTTTTTCGGAGAGCAAGTACGCAGACATCGACGGCTTTCGCACGCGCCGGGCGGGCCACGTCGTGCTCCAGGACCACGGCAATGACTTCTGGTTTCGGAATATCAAAATCCGGGAGCTGTCCGATGGCGAGTAGGGACGAGAGCAGGACGAAATGAGATCTCTTATCCTTCTTGATTCTAATTAGTGTACGATTTAGACATGAGCGAGACGGACGGGCTGCATCGCCGAGACTTTTTGAAACGGACCACCGCAGCCGGGGTGGGGCTTGGGGTTGCAGGACATCTTTCGACCGCTTTCGGGGCGGGAGCGCCCAACGACCGAGTCGTGGTAGGGGTGATGGGCGTGAATGGTCGGGGCCACGCTCTCGCCACCACGTTTGCGGAGGCGGAAGGAGCGGAGGTCGGGTTTATCTGTGACGTCGACGACCGAGCGGTCGACCGAACGATCGAGTCGATTGTGACACCCGACGGGGGCGAGGCCCTTCAGGAGCGGCGGCCGGAGGGGATGACCGATGTTCGTCGCCTCCTCGGGGCCGACAACCTCGATGCGCTCGTCATTGCGGCACCGGATCACTGGCACACGCCGGCGACGCTCAAGGCGCTCGACGCTGGAAAGCACGTGTACGTCGAGAAGCCCTGCAGCCACAATCCCCACGAGGGGGAACTGCTGATTGAAGCTCAGCAGAAGCATTCCGACCTCGTCGTGCAAATGGGGAACCAGCAGCGCTCCTCGCCCCGCTCAATGAGGGCCATGCAGAAGATCCGCGAGGGCATCATTGGGAAGCCCTACTACGGCCGGGCCTGGTACGCCAACGATCGGGGCCCGACCCGTTTCGAGACGCCCGCACAGGTGCCTGATTGGCTCGACTTTGAGCTCTGGCAGGGTCCCGCCCCGCGACGGGACTACATGAAGAATCTGGTCCATTACAACTGGCACTGGACCTGGCACTGGGGAACGGCGGAGATTTGCAACAACGGGACCCACGAGATCGACGTATGCCGATGGGCCTTGGACGTCAGCTATCCGGAAAAGGTCACCTCGAGCGGAGGTCGTTTCCACTACGACGATGACTGGGAGGCCTTCGACACGCAGGTGGCCAACTACGAGTTCGGCGGAGACAAGATGATCAGTTGGGAGGGGCGAAGTTGCAATGCCAACCCGCTAAAGGGCACCGACGGCAACCCGGGGGGGGGACGCGGCGCCTCGATCCACGGCACGGAGGGAACTGTCATCCTCGATCGTGGCGGATACGTCGTGTACGACAATGACGATAATCTCATTGAGTACGCCAACGAGGCGAAGGCGGGCCGGGAAGTGAGCGGAACCGGGACGGTCGGAAGCGGCTCACTGACCGACTTCCACGTCGCAAACTTCCTGGCGGCGATTCGGGGAGAAGAGGAGCCGCGGTCCCCGATTGACGAGGGACGGAAAAGCGTCCTGCTCTGCCACCTCGGCAACATTGCTCAGCGCACCGGAAATACACTCCAGATTGACCCCGACACCGGTCGCATTATGGAAAATGAGGAGGCCGAACAACTCTGGGAGCGCGACTACGAGCCGGGATGGGAGCCCCAGGTCTGACACACCGGATCGCCTGAGGCGACACTCTTCTCTATTGAAAACTCAACAGGTCCATGACCCCCGTACATCTTACCTCCCGAACGCTGTTCGTTGTGCTCCTGAGTGCTGCCTTCCTCCTGGTTGGCTGCCAGCAGTCTCCGGACTCGTCTTCCTCCTCCGCGACCACTGCCGACGGGGACTGGACGGTGCTCTTCGACGGACAGTCCCTGGACGGATGGTACAACCCATACGACTGGGGCGAGGCGGAGGTGGTCGATGATGAGATTCACCTTCAGGCCGACCAAAAATTTTTCCTGGTGACCGAAGACACGTACGACGACTTCGTGTTCGAAGGCGAGGTGCGCGTGCCGGACCGGGAATCCAACTCGGGATTCATGTTCCGGGCACAGGTCGACACGAATCGCGTCTATGGCTATCAGGCCGAAGTGGACCCGTCGGAGCGGGCGTGGTCCGGGGGCCTCTACGATGAGGGACGCCGCGGCTGGCTTCACCCGGCCGAGGGCGACTCGATCGCTGGGGTCACCTTTCGGAAGGAACACGGGGGCGCCTTCAATCCCGACGGCTGGAATACGTATCGCATCCGGGCGGTGGGCGACAGCCTCGAAATCTCAGTCAATGGGGAGCAAACGACCGCCTATCGGGACACGGTCGACAGTGAGGGGGTGATCGGCATTCAACACCACGGCGAAGACGGCAAGATCTATCGCTTTCGGAATCTCCGGATTCGGGAGGTAGAAGCGGGAATGTAGCAGATCGCCGACACGCGGACCCGTCGGTTTCCCCCAACGCAGACGCCCACGTCCGATGATTTCAGTCCCCCGTTCGTCGGTCACAACATTTCTCGTTGTCGCTGCCCTTCTGCTCGGACTACTAGGGAGGGCGAGTCCGTCGGTCGCGCAGACCAGCCCGGACTACACGCTTGAGGTCACGCGCGCCCCGTTCTCGTACGCGCTCACCGCGGCGGATCAAGGCGATGCGCTCGTTCGGCAGAACCGACCCGACACCGCCCGTTCCTCACTCTACTTCGTCACTGACGAAGGCACGCAGTATCTGTCTGAGCCGATTTCCTTCTCCAAGCGGGGCCACACCCTCGAGGCCCGCTACCGCACGACCGACGGCCGGGAGGCGACGGTGCGAATCGAGCCGCGAGCGGTGGAGGGGGGCTGGGCCGTGTCGGTCCAGTTCACTCCAAGCGACGGAATCGAGCGGGTCGGCGAGGTCCTGGCCGCGCGCACTGGCGAGCACTTCCACGGCCTCACCGAGCGGGCCCGCGGGAACGACGACGAGGTGCCCCGCGATTCCTCGGTTTCGGTAGCGCTGGGCCGCCGGGGGCACCGGGTGAAGATGGATCTCACCGGGACGATCTCGCTCTACGCGCCCTTCTACATGTCCAGTGCCGGCTACGGGCTGTACGTGGAGAGCACGTACCTCGGCGTGTTCGACGTGGCGCAGAAGGACGACGAGCGGGTGCAGTTTGCCTTCGACGGGGCCTCTCTATCGTACCGGATATTTGAGGGGACGCCGAAGGAGATTCTCGACCAGTACACCGGGGTGGTGGGGCGGCCGTCGATCCCGCCGGAATGGGCGTTTGGGACGTGGCGCTGGCGCGACAATCACGCCAACCGAGATACCCTTTACGACGGGACGCCGGACCGGAGCCCCTACAATTCGATGGCCTACGAGGACGTCGTGATGATGGACTCGCTCGACATTCCGCTCGACGTGTACTGGGTCGATCGGCCCTGGGCGACGGGCCCGTACGGGTACGATGACTTCGAGTGGGACCCGGAGCGCTTTCCCAACGCGGAGTCGATGATCGATTGGGTCCGCGAGGAGCACGGCGCCGAGTTCCTGGTGTGGATTGCGCCCTGGGTGATGGGGGACATGGCCGAGGAGGCGTTGAAGAACGGGTACGTCCTGCCCTCGAAGGGAATGGTGGAGATGGGCCTCAAGGAGATCAGTGCCGAGAAGATGCAGGACGCCGAGTTTCTTCGGCAGTTTAAGCCGGCCCTCCTCGAAGAAGTCGAAGAGCTTAACGACGGGGCGCTCGAATACCGAACGGAGGTGTACTTCGATGAAGAAATCGGTGGCCCTCGGGCCGCCGAGCTGACACCCGACGAGGTTCGCGCTGCGTTCCGCGACTCCATTCGGAGCGCGACCACGGCGGAAGAGATTCGCCCGTTTCTAAACATCGACGATCGCGCCTACACGCTGATCGACTTCACAAATCCGGAGGCCGTGGACTGGTGGCAGGATTACGTGGCTCGTCTTCTCGAGGACGACGTGGCCGCGTTCAAGCTGGATCGGGCCGAGGAGTTTGTGCCGGATGCCCGGGATGCCTACGCTCATGACGGACGTTCGATGGCCGAGGTCCAAAACGAGTATCCCGTCCTGTACGCCAAAGCCGTGAAGGAGGTGGCTCAGAAGCACCGCGAAGACGTTGTCGTCATGCCTCGGGCGGGATATCCAGGATCCCAGCGCTACGCCAATGCCTTCTGGGCCGGCGACACCCGCGCGAGGTGGCTCGGCTTCCGCAACACGCTCATCGCGGGGCTCCGGTCAGCCGTTATCGGGTATCCGATCTGGGGAAGCGACACGGGCGGGTACTGGGGCGGCACCACGACGCAAGAGCTTTTCTCGCGCTGGCTGGGGATGAGCGCGTTTAGTCCGGTGATGGAGGTGGGGCCCACCAACGACCAGACCCCCTGGGACATGCCCGACGGCACCGGGTACAACGCGGAGGCCATCGCTACGTGGCGGATGTATTCCCTGCTGCACAAGCATCTGCAAGACTACTCGATCCGCTACGCGAAGAAGGCCCGCAACACGGGCCGACCCATCATGCGTCCGTTGTTCGTGGAGTACCCGGAGGACGAGCGGGCCTGGGAACTCTGGGACGAGTATCTTTACGGGGAGGACTACCTCGTGGCGCCGGTGCTCGAGAAGGGGGCGAAGGAGCGGGAGGTGTATCTTCCGGAGGGCCGGTGGATCGACTACTGGAACCCGAAGGAGTCTCCCGTCGAGGGACCGACCACGGTGACGGTGGAGACGCCGCTGTACAAGACGCCGATTTTCCTGCGGGCCGACAGCGACCAGGAGATTCTCGACCTGGAGGCCCTCTACG
Source organism: uncultured Salinivenus sp. (assembly GCA_964601725.1). Classification (GTDB taxonomy): domain Bacteria; phylum Bacteroidota; class Rhodothermia; order Rhodothermales; family Salinibacteraceae; genus Salinibacter. The sequence goes on from CAZRPQ010000063.1 coordinate 9,038, forward strand.
AAGAGTCCCTGGAGATTGCGCGGGATCAGCCGACGCTGCCGGACGGGAGCCAGCTCAAGAGCAATTAAGTAGATCAGCAAAACAACTTTAAAAATCGTCATTCCGAGCGGAGCGCTGG
>CAZRPQ010000064.1:0-9101 GCA_964601725.1 uncultured Salinivenus sp.
TCGGTGAAAAACTGGAACGGCGTGGACGCCGCCCACTCCTGGCCCATGAAGAGGAGCGGCACCTCCGGCACCACGCAGATCAGCACCGAGAGGGCGCGGTACGTGGCGGGCGACACGTCGTTGGTCAGACGGGTGCCGGTGGGGCGGTTGCCCACCTGATCGTGGTTCTGGATAAAGACGACGCACTGCGTCGGGTCCACGGAGTCGGGGGCGGTGCCGCGGGGTGCGTCGAGGTGCTCGGAGTACTCGCCCCGGAAGAACCAGCCGTCGCGCAGGGTGGTGGCGATGTCGGCGGCCGTGGTGCCCTGGTAGTCGCGGTAGTAGCCCTCCCGGTCGCCCGCCGTGAGGACGCGCAACTGGTGGTGCAGGTCGTCGCTCCAGACGGCATCGAGCCCGAGCCCGTCCTCGTCGCGCGGCTGCACGAGGCGGTTCAGGTTGCGGTGGTCCTCAGCGATGAGGTGGCGCTCGGGGCCGTCGACGTGCTCGTCCACCGCCGCCGACAGCTGGGCCAGGAAGTGGGGCTCGCTCTCGTCGCGGAGGGCGTGGGTGGCGTCGAGCCGGAGGCCGTCCACGTGGTACTCGCGCAGCCAGTGCACCGCGTTGTCGATAAAGAAGCGGCGGACCCCCTCAGAGTGCGCATCGTCGAGGTTGATGGCCCGGCCCCAGGGCGTCTCGTACTTGTCGGTGAGGAAGGGGGCGAAGGCATTGGCGTAAGCGCCGTCCGGCCCCAAGTGGTTGTAGATGACGTCCAGGACCACGGCCAGGCCCGCCTGGTGCGCCGCATCGACGAGGCGACGGAGGGCGTCGGGCCGCCCGTAGGCGCGGGACGGGGCGAACCAGGCCGCCGGGTCGTAGCCCCAGTTTCGCTGTCCCGGAAAGTCGTGCACCGGCATCAGCTCGATGGCCGTGACGCCGAGGTCCCTCAGGTACGAAAGCCGTTCCTGCACCGCGTCGAACGTCCCCGCCTCGGTGAAGGCCCCAACGTGGAGCTCATAGACCACGAGGGCCTCGCGGGCCACGCCCGCCCAGTCCGCATCGGTCCACTCGTACGCGTCAGGATCGATCACCTCGGAGGGGCCGTGCACGCCCTCCGGCTGGAAGCGCGAGGCCGGGTCGGGGAACGGGCCCTCGCCGTCCAGGCGAAACTGGTAGCGCGTCCCGGGGCCCGCCGCGTCGGTGGCCCGTTCGAACAGGCCGTTCCCGCCTGAGGAGAGCGGGACGGAAGGCCCGTCTTCCAGTTCGAGGGTTAGGGCATTCGCCGACGGCGCCCAGACCCGAAAGGTCGTCTGTTCCTCGTCGGAAAGAGCGCCGTGGAGCGGAAAATCGGTCATGCCGTTGCGGGAGCGTTGGGTGCACCGTTGTCGGTCGCCACCTCGATGCGTGTGGGCGTTGGAGATGATCAGTCGTAACTCGACGCCCGGCCGTACAGATGGGTGAGCTCTTCCAGGACCTGTTCGTCGTCCTCGGAGATCTGGTCGGGGGTGAAGCGCCACGCCCAGTTGCCCTCGGTGGTCCCGGGCGTGTTCATCCGGCCCTCCGTCCCCAGGCCCATCACATCCTGCAAGGGGGTCACCACGCGGTCGGCCACCGATGCCATGGCGGCCCGGATGGCGTGCCGATGGACCTCCTCGTCCTGAGAGTGCTCGGAAAGACCGAGGTAGGAGCGGGCAAAGTCTTTCTTCTCCTCGGAGAGCTCTTCCTTCCACCAGCCCACCGTCGTGTTGTTGTCGTGGGTGCCGGTGTAGACGACAAGATTGCGGCGGTGGTTGTGCGGGAGGTATTCGTTCGTGGGGGTTCCGCCGAAGGCAAACTGGAGGACGGCCATGCCGGGGAAGGCGAGCGTGTCCCGCAGGGCCTTCACCGAATCCGTGATGATGCCGAGGTCCTCCGCAACGACGGGCAAGCTCCCGAACTCGTCCTCCATGGCCTCGAAGAACGCGGCGCCGGGCCCCTCCTTCCAGTCGCCCTTGATGGCCGTGCTGTGGCCGGCCGGGATCTGCCAGTACTCGTCGAAGCCCCGGAAATGATCGAGCCGGACGAGGTCGAAGAGATCGAACGCGCGGCGGAGCCGCTCCGTCCACCACTGATACCCCTGATCCTTCATCCGGTCCCACCGGTAGATGGGATTGCCCCAGTGTTGCCCCTTGGGACTGAAATAGTCGGGCGGCACGCCGGCCACCGCGGTCGGCTCGCCCTCGTCGTCGAGACGAAAGAGCTCCTGATGCGCCCACACGTCGGCACTGTCGTGGGCCACGTAGATCGGCAGGTCCCCGAAGAGGCGAATGTCCCGGGCGCGGCAGTAGGCCTGCAGGGCCGTCCACTGGCGGTGAAAGAGGTACTGCCAGAAGATGTGCTTCTCGATCACGTCGGCGTGCTCGTCGCGGGCGTGCTCCAAGGCATCCGGATCACGGTGGCTAAGGGGCGGCTCCCACTCCGTCCACGCCGCTCCGTCGTGGGCCTCTTTCAGGGCCGCGTAGAGCGCGTACTCGTCGAGCCACGCAGACTGTTTCTGCCGAAATTTCTTGAAGCGCGCCGCGTCGATGGTCGACGCGTCGGCCTGGAACCGCTGAAACGCCGTGCGCAACACCGCTCGCTTCCGAGGGACGAGGCGGGCGTAGTCGACATGGTCGTCGGGAAGCTCCGCGAGGGGGGCCAGTTCGTCCTCGGTGAGAAGTCCGTTCTCGATCAGGGGCTTGGGGCTGATGAGAAGCGGACTGCCGGCAAAGGTGGAGGGGCTGGAGTAGGGGGAGGCCCCGGGCCCGATGGGGCCCACCGGCAGCACCTGCCAGAGGCGCTGGTTGGTACGGATCAGGAAGTCGGCAAACCGGAAGGCGGCCGGGCCGAGGTCGCCGATGCCGTATTCGCTTGGGAGGGAGGTGATGTGGAGGAGAACCCCACTGGTGCGTTGAGAATCCACGGACGTGAGCAGCTGGTGGAAAAGAACTGAGAACTCGAAACGGAGATGCGGCCGTGATCAACGGGCTGAAGCCGGGATTCCGCAAGTGAGAAGCCGGCGGTGTGGAGATCGCGAGTCGGTCGGGGGACCGTCAGGCGGCGGACTCGTCGACCGGGAGGCGGGGTCGTTCGTCGGGGGCAAGGCGGGTGTCGGGATCCCCGGTCGCCGCCTCCACGCGGGTTCGGTACAACGTCTTGAAGCGCTGGTAGAGCGTGTCGAACTGCGCGTCGGCCTCGGCGGCGGGCACGTCGATTACCTCAGGGTAGGCGAACGTGGCGGCCCCGGCCGTGTCGACAAAGAGGGTCTTGAGGCCGAGACGGCGCTGAAAGATGGAGGCGGTGGTGTGGAAGACGTGAAACTTCTCGGTCGGGAGGATCCACAGGTGGTGCGAGAGCACGCCGCGCTGGATGTAGAAGCCGTCCTCGCCGGTGGCGTAGCCGTGGTTGAGGTACTGGAGCACGGCCCATCCCAGAATAAAGGGAACGAGGCCGAAGCCCCACCAGGGCAGGGCCACGCCGCCCAGGGACATCCAGTCCGGCGGCCAGAAGTAGATCGTAGGGAGGAGAAGCGCAGCAAACACCGCCGTGTACCGGAAGAACCGACGCCGGATTGTGAGGCGGGAGACGTTGGCGAACGAGGCGGGCAGCTCGAAGTCGCACACACGCCGGGCCAACTTGAGGATGCGGTCGGGCCTCGCGAAGGGAGCAATCACGCGGTGGCCCTGCTCGTCCACGTTGATTCCAATGGTCTGCACCTTCAATTCGTACCAGCCGAAGGCCCGCATGAACGGATTGGTGCGGAGGATGAGCGTCTGCACCTTGTCGAGCGGGATGGTGCCCTCCGTAACCGTAAAGAGCCCGTGGCGCTTCCGCAGCTTGTCGCCGTCCAGCCACAGCTGGAAATTGTAGTATCGGGACAGGTGCACCGCGATGCCGGTGATCCACCCGAGGAAAATCGCCGTGAGAACGGAGGCGAGAATCGCGAGCGCCGGGTGACTGAACATCGCCTCCGCGATCCAGCCCATGCGGCCCGCCTGGACGAGTTGCTGCATGAGGGCCTCCGGATTAAAAAACTCAAGCACCGTGAAAATGACAGCGAGATAGAGCAGCGAGAACCGGAAGGCGCCCGAGAGCAAGACGTGGCGGAGCGACATGTCGAAGAGCGATTCCATGTCGGATTCGTCCGCCGCGGCGGAGTCCGCCTCGCCGTTGGTGGTGTCTCGTTGAAACGACCGCACCACCTGCCGGATCTCACGGGCCGCGTCCTCATGGACGTACTCCAGGCTGCCCTCGGTGCCGGAGCTGCCGGCCGTCTCAATTTTGACCTTCGCAATTCCGAACAGCCGGGCCACGAGGTTCCGCTCGATCTGAATGTTCTGGACCCGCTCGATGGGGATGCTTCGGTTTTTGCGGTTGAACACGCCGCTCTGGATGACGATCTGTTTCGGCGTGATGCGGTAGCTGAACCGCCAGTACTGCAGCAGGATGGCCGGCAGCGCAAACACGCCGTACAGCACGGCGAGCACGAGCGAAGTGACGTTCTCCGTGGAGGCCGGGTTGCGGAGAATCGGGAACAGGATGACCAGCAGGGCGGGCAGGCTCGTGCCGACGCGCAGGAGCAGGGTGAGGGGATGCAGGCGCTGCGGCTCGTGGATGGCGCCGAGCGTCGTGGAGGCGGCCTCCGCCGGGGCGTCGTCTGGGGAGGAGGTCGCCGTCTCGTCCGCAGGCGGGGGGTCCGACGCAGCAGAGGCGTCCTCTACAGAAGGATCCGGATCCGGGGGGGAGGACGACGGCATTACACCGGATCTTCGATGAGGGGATCTTCGAGGATGAAGCGTTTGATCTTGTCCCGGATCGCCTCGGCTTCGGACAGGGGCAGGCCGGGAATCACGACATCGCTACTGCGGGATCCGGCCGTGTGGACCACGAGGCGCCCGAGCGCAAACTCGCGCTCGAACAAATCCTGGGAGACATCGACGTGCTGAATGCGACGCAGCGGCACGACCGTCCGAACGTGTTTCAGGACCCCATGCTCCATGTACACCTCTTCGGGGCGCAGCGCAAAGCCCCAGGCCCGGTAGCGAAGCCGTGGCCACGCCACGCAGTAGAGCGTGGCCCCCACGAGCACGGTTCCCGAAAGGACGCCGAACGGGAGCCAGGAGTACAGGTGGGTGAGGTCGTAAAACAACGCCGGGAGAAAGAGGAGCATCGAAAAGGCGGCCATCTTAAGCGTCCAGATGGTCCGAATCGAGGGATCGAGGGATCGAACGGGCTCCTCGGCCGCCACGTCTGCGAAGGCGGCGTCGGAGGCAGCGGCATTCATATCGGAGGGAATCGAAAATCCAGGACGGGGTCAATGGCCAGCTTCCTTGAAACGGAGGCGTCGGTCGAGGTTTCCGGGAGTGGGGAAAGGGGGAGAGGGCGAGGGCGAGTGGGAGAATGAGAACCTGTTTGGCGAGGTATCAGGATCGAGGCGGATCTTCGGGCGTGGCTGTCAAAGCAACGATTCCGAGCACCCTCTCCCGAAGCTCCGTTGGACTCCAACGGCGCTTCAGAGAAAAATCGGGCTGAATCGCTAAACACGTACGCGCCTCGCGACGACACTCCTTTCTTGAGTATCCCAAGAGGTGCACCCCAATCCTCGGAAACTGGCACTACTCGCGTGAATGCACTCCGCCCCGATGGCACGCAAGGCCCCCGCGCATTTGCCGGGGGAGCGTCAATCCGCATTCGTGCGGACCCATCGGATCCGGGTGCTGTCGGTGAGGCCGAAACGGTCGGCAAACCCGGCTCGGACCTCGACGACGAACTTTCTGGGGGCTGCCGGCTTGATGGTCTCTTCCGAGAGGGGCGTCGTCCGGCGGGCGATGTTGATGACCTGCGAGTCGGGTGCCGCGAAGACGATGTCGAGGGGAAGGGGCGTGTTTCTCATCCACATGCCGCCCCGGTCCACCGTGTCGAAGATGAAGAGCATGCCCCGATCGTAGCCGAGCGAACGCTGGCGCATGAGGCCCCGCTCCCGTTCGGCATCGGTGGCCGCAATGTCGATGGTAATCGTCCTGAGCGTATCCCCGTTCGGCTGGAGGAACGCGAGCGTTCCTTCGTTCTGGAGGCCCTGGGTGTCAGAGGGGTCAGGGTCGTCGGTGCAGCCCAGGACGAGAAGAGCGACAAACGTGCTGAAAGCGAGAAGGCTAGGTAGGCGCATAGAGAGAAAACGGAAGCCGCAGAACGATCACGTGTGAGGGTGCGATTCGAGGGAGGGGGCCTCGCCTGCTGGGGATCGCCCAAGTAGGCCCGGAATGTATGGGCGTGTGGGCGTTCACCAGTCTGCTCTGTGCGGTATTGAGAGCCCGTTTCGGATGCACGCCGCGAGGGCCGTGACGGAGACCGCTAAAGTGAGCGTTCCATGTACACGACATCGTCCAGCGGGTTGTGGTAGTACGCGCTCCGCTCTCGAAACCCGAGGGAGCGGTAGAGTTGCCGGGCGGCCGTCATGGAGGCGACGGTGTCGAGTCGCATCACGTCGTAGCCCAGGTCCTGCGCCGCCTCGATAATGCAGAGGACGAGGCCTCGTCCGAGGCCCTGCAATCGGTGTTCGGGCTCGACGTAGAGACGTTTCATCTCGCAGGCGCCGTCCTCGTCGAGCGGTTGCACGGCCCCCACACCCACCGCCTCGCCCTCCACCTCCGCCAGGAGAATGGCGCCGTCGGGGGGAGCGTACGGCCCCGGCAGGGCCTCCATCTCGGCCTCAAAGTCCTGAAAGTCGAGGTCAAAATCCAGGCTTTCGGCGTATGCCCGAAACAGACGCCGGGCCGCGTCCAAGTCGGTGTCGGTTTCGGCACGGCGGATGTTGGGCATGGGGATTGCCGTCTTCTGGGGCCGGTGCTGAGGGTGCGGGGATGGAGTGGTGTCTGGCGAGCGAAACGTGATGCGTGAGGCGTGCTCTTTCTTCCGTATCACGAGTCACGTGTCACGAGTCAGGTGTCATGAGTCACGAGTCACATGTCATGAGTCGCGAGTCACGAATCACGTGCGCGAATCATGCCTCACGAATCAGTCGCTGCGTGATGGCGTCGGTGAGGAGGCGGCCGCGGTCCGTGAGGCGGACGCGGTCGGGGTCGTCGTGGATCAGGCCCTCCGCTGTGAGGCGGTTCAGCGTGGTGCTCTTCTCGCTGTGGAGGGAACAGCCGTACTGGTCATCGAGCACGTTCAGGTCCAGTCCCTCTCGGGTCCGGAGGCGGAGGAGGATGTACTCGCGGGCGAGGGCGGTGCGGTCGAGCGATTCTCGGTGCGCCACCGGGGTCTTATCGTTGCGCAACCGCTGCACGTACGCCTCCTCGTCCGTCACGTTCGACCATCGCTCCGCCGTCGAGGGATCGGTACGGTCGGGCCACCAGAAGCTCTCCGCCCCCGGGCCCAGCCCGAGATAGTTGCCGTGGGCGTAGACGTGCTCCTGGTAGCGGGAACGGTGCCCGGGCCGCGCAAAGTGGGTGAGCTCATACTGCGCGTAGCCCTTGGCCCGGAGAAACGTCATGGCGAACGCGAGGCGTCGGGCGCGCTCCGCCCGGTCGGCGCCGGAAGGGTCCGCTGGATTCCGCTCGTGGAGGGTGAGGTGGGGAAGGCGGAGCTCCACCGCCCGCTGCAGGCTCGTCTTCCAGTGCGAGAGCGGGCGCTCGGCGCCGCCGAACTGCAAATCGACCGAGAAGGACGGGAATCCCGCCGCTCTGCTCCGCCGGATCGTACGAACGATCTCTTCCGAGGGCGCCTGGGCACCGGCCATCGCCGGGTCGTCGGACACGAGCGAAATCCCGCCGATGCTCAATCGGGTGACCCCGAGCCGACGCAGTTCGGTCACGTGCTCGGGCGCTGCGTCGCTCGGGCCCACCTCGACAGTGACCTCCTCCGCGGTGGACGCGGCGAGCTCGCGGGAAGCGGTGTCAAGGAGGGTCTGGACGGCGCTGGGGGAGAGGAGGGAGGGCTGCTCTCCGCCGAGGTAGAGGGTCGAGACGGAGGCCGTCGCGATGAGGGGACGGGCGTAACGACGCGCCTCGTGGGACAGGGCCTCCGTGATTCCTGTCTCACCGGCATCCTGAGGGCCGGCAGAGGAGTCCCCGGTCTGGGCGGGACGGTTCCGCCGCGACGGAAGGTGAACGTACAGGCCAGCCATTGTGTCGAGAAGGCGATCAGATTCGAAAGGCTCCGACTCAGCCTGAGGAGGATGCGGGCGTTTGCTGCTTCCACTCTCGCACCGCCACGTGGTCTTTGATGACGTCGAGCGACTGGAGCACGATCGACTGGGCGAGGTGGTTGAGCCGCTGATCGTACTTCGGGCTCAGCAGCGCCTCCGCCGAGACCGACGTGACCTGGGTGATGGCCTGATCGTTTTCGAGCGAGCACACGTCAGTCACCATCCGGTCCACCACGTTGAAAACGATGTCACTAATGGCGTTTTCGAGAAGCGTGGCGACGGGCCGCCCCACGCCAGGGAGGGCGGCGATGGTGCCAATTTCCCGATTGCGCTCAACGGCGTCTTCGATGACCTCGTTCAGGTAGTTGTGGAAGTCGTCTTTTTGATCGTCATAGGCCATCGCGGTGGCCTCCTGGAGACGGTGGGTGACCGCTTCGATGAGGGCGTCCCGCTGCGGGGCAAGGACCTCTCGCCCGATCCGGTCGGTCACCTCCTGGTTCGTCCGGAGTTCCTCCTGCACCCCCTCGATGATGCGCACCGTTACGCGATCGCTAATTTCTTCGAGCACCGCGTCGCGATACTTATTGAACGTCTTGTAGACGTACGTCTCGCGGAGGTCGACGAGGCCGGTCCGCTGCAGCTTGGGGATCATGGCGATCAGGCGAAGCAGGCGCAACGACCGGAGCGACCCGACGGGAATGCAGCCGAGCACGTCGTACCAGTGCACAAACGGATAGAAGAACCAGCGGTGGTACCGCTGCCGGTAGATGGCCAGGCCCCAGCGCACGAGAATCTCCACCACGAAGACAGCGACGAACGCCAGGTCGTAGACGATGAAATGCTGGTGGATCGTCTGGTCGTACCAGGTGTATATCGCGGGGACATGGGCCTGCATCTGCGCCTGGACGAACGGGCTGGCGAAGCCCCAGTCGATGATGATGAGGGTGAGGTTGATGAT